>PLEH01000325.1 GCA_003136395.1 Phenylobacterium sp. | reverse complement strand
TCACCCAGCGGATGGTGGATCCAGATCGCATCGGCATTCGCGGCTCGAGCTATTCCGGCGGCCACGTCGGCGAAGCCAGCCCGGTTGCACCGCGCTGTCACCACCGAAGAAATCGGGGTCCGATAGCCGCGCCCAGGACCCCAGCCGCCAATATGCCGGCGCTGTACCAGGTGATCATGAATGCGGCCGACGTTTCCGGACATGTGAAGGCGTAGACGCTCGCCCCCGCCGCGCCCGAAAGGACGCCGACCATCGCGCCGGCCCATCGCAGCCTCGTGGGAGCCAGTCGCCGGAACGTCAAAAGAAGCGCGACGAAGACAGGGGCTGACAGGCTCAGGATCGCGAGGGAGCATTGAGAAGCCGTATGCCCAACCACCAGACCCAGGCGGTCGGGTCCCGGCGCGGCAACGAGTTCGCCGATCGCCATCATCGCCACGACCCCGAAGGGGGCGACAAGGCCCCACCATGCAGGACCTACTCGACCATCGGGGTTGCCGAGCCGGCGCACCACGACAACGCCGGCCCAGACCAGGGAGAGCGTAAACATCCATTTCATCCAGAACGGGAGCGTCGCCGCCGCTGGGACGAAGTCCGGCCGCAAACCGAGGGTGAGCGCCAGAAGTCCGAAAGCCGTCATGCCGCCCAGGATCAGGGCTGTGCAGAGTCGTTTGATCGCGGCGTGACGCGGCAGGGCGCGAACCTGCATTCCCAACCGGGCGATCAACTCGTCAGTTTGCATCGGGCTCACCCCTCTGCACGCGCGTCATCAGCTTCTTCAGGCCTCGATGGATGCTGATTTTGACGTTGGAGGGCGAAAGACCGCTTTGCTCGGCGGCCTCCTCTATGCTGAGGCCTTCGACCTTCACCTGCAAAATGGCGTGCCGCTGTTGAGGTGGCAGATCGGTCATCAACCGCCCAAGGTCCATCGCTGCAGAGGCCGGCTCGTAGTCGTCGTCGGCGAAGAGGTCGTCCGCATTTTCGATGGGCAGGGTCGGGCGCAGACCTCGGCGGCGAAATTCGTCAATCATCTTGAAGCGCGCCATGGCGAACGCCCAGGACGTGAACGGCTTTGACGGATCGTAGCTTTCACGTCGGGTATGCACGGCGATCAGCGTCTCCTGAACCAGGTCTTCGGCATCCGATGGGTCGCCGCCGAAGCGCCGTGAATAGAACCCGCGCAGGAGGCCAGCCAATTCTCGCAGGAGTCGGGTGTGCGCCTCGGCGTCGCCGTTGAGCCCCTGCATCATGAGGGAGCGCAATCGGTCTTCCGTCGCCTTCACCTAGACTCCTCTCTCAGGAATTCGGCCAGTCGATGTCGCGGGTTACACCACTGCGCGGCGAGCCGCCCGATCAAACTGTGCTGCTGCGATAGCTTCTGACGACGGGCGCGAGCGATGAAGCCCAAGGTGTAACCTGTCCATGTGCGCCACCGAATTCCTGACGACGGAGCCGTTCCGTCGAAGCTTCGGCGCGCTGGCTCCGAGGCCTACAGCTTCAGGAGACATCTACATGTCGGACACCAAGATCGTCACCGCCTCAGCCCTGCTGGGAGCCCTCGCGCTCGCCGCCTCCTTCGCCGCGCCCGCCGCTGCGGCGGACGACAAGATGGCAATGATGAAAAAGCCCGTGACCATGGAACAGATGGCCGGCCATGAGAAATGCTACGGCGTCGCCAAGGCGCACGAGAACGACTGCAAGGCCGGCCCGGGCACGACTTGCGCCGGCACCTCTAAGGTCAACTACCAGGGCAACGCCTGGGCGCTGGTCAAGGAAGGCACCTGCGCCACGATCAAGACGCCCAAGGGCATGGGCTCGCTCACGCCCAAGGCCTGATCGGGAGCTGGACCGATGACCCACAGACCGACCGCCGGGGTCAGCCTGAAGCCGCAACATTATTCCGAGGCTCTCACGACCTCGGCGGCTGATCTGTGGTTTGAAGTCCATCCCGAAAACTACATGTGCGATGGCGGGCCGAGGCTCGCCTGGCTCGAAGCGATCCGCGACAAGCATCCCCTCTCCCTTCATGGCGTGGGCCTGTCGCTAGCCGCGGACGAGGAGCCTTCCCCCGGGCACCTCGCCTCGCTGAAGCAGCTTGCGGATCGCTTCGAGCCGTTCATCATCTCCGAACACTTGGCATGGTCTCAGAGGGCCGGCGTCTATCGCCCGGACCTGTTGCCTTTTCCACGGTCCCGACATGCCCTCGACCGCATCGTCACGAACGTCAGCCGCGCCCAGGACGTACTCGGCCGCCGTATCCTGATCGAAAACCCGTCGCTTTACGTGGCGCTCAACGGCCACGAAATGAGCGAACCCGAGTTCCTGGGAGAACTTTCGCGACGTAGCGGATGCGGCTTGCTCGTCGACGTCAACAACGTGCACGTCAGCGCCAACAACCTTGGTTTCAGCGCTGAAGCCTATCTCGACGCCATCCCGGCAGCGGCCATCGGCGAGATCCATCTTGCTGGCCACGCCCCTGACGAAAATCTCGGTGCGAAACTGCTGATCGATACCCACGGCGAGCCCGTCGCCGAAGCTGTTTGGACGCTCTATCGACTCCTAGTCAGGCGGATCGGCCCAAAGCCAACTCTGATCGAGCGCGACGACAATATCCCGGCCTTCAGTGACCTTATCGGAGAGCGCGACATCGCCGAGGGCATTCTGGCGGCCTATCAGCCGGCGTTAGCACATGGATAGGTTCAGCGGTTTCCAGGATGCGTTCAGCGACGCGCTTCGCGGGAACCTAGGGGCAATCGAGCCTTGGGTCTGCCCACGACATCCCGACACGCCCGGCATGGCGGTCTATCGGAACACGATCACTAGGGGCTCAATAGACGTTCTGGCCTCGACCTTCAGCACCGTGGTCACAATGGTCGGCGAGGATTGGTTTCGCGCGGCTGCCGCAGTCTACGTCGGCGCTCATCCGCCAACGACGCCCTCGCTGCTACGATATGGGGCCGATTTCCCGGCCTGGCTTTCCGCGTTTGAACCCGCCCGGGACACGCCCTACCTGCCGGCGATAGCCCGTCTGGACCGACTCTGGTGGGACGCCTACTTCGCCGCGGACGCTGACGCGCTCGATCCGCAAGCCCTGTCGGTGTTGTCGGCTGAAGATTTAGAGAACACCGGGTTACGGTTGCACCCCAGCGTCCGCATCGCCGAATTCGATCATAACCTGGCGAGCCTGTGGCAGGCGCACCGACAGGACGCACCGTCCCGCGAATTCGGGATCGCAGAAGGGACAGAGTGCATTCTGATTGCACGCTCGGGGCTGGAGGTGGAGGGCACGATCATCACTCCCGCCAGCCACGCCTTCCTGGCTGCTTGCCGAGTGGGTGCGAGCGTCATGACCGCCGCGGACCGCGCCGTGGCGACCGATCCCACCGCCTCACTGCCGGACTTGATCCGCCCCCTCCTGGTGGCCGGCGTCTTCACACACCTCGCAGCGGCGCGGCCAGGATCGGAACATGACGATTGAAAGCCCTCCCCATCGCGCTTTGGCGTTCATGGCCTGGCCTCAAGCGGCCATCCCGGAATGGCTCATCGCCTTCGTCACGCGCTTGGGTGTCGCGGGGGTCTTCTTCATGTCAGGGCGCACCAAGGTCGACGGCCTATTGCACATCAAGGACAGCACCTATGCGTTGTTCGAAAGCGAATACCGGCTGCCCCTGGTTTCGCCGTTCGTCGCGGCGCATCTCGCCACCTATTCCGAGCACCTGTTCTCGATCCTGCTCGTCCTTGGGCTGTTTACGCGCCTGTCGGCTAGCGCCTTCCTGATCATGACGCTGGTGATCGAGGTCTTCGTCTATCCGGACGCCTGGCCGACGCACCTGAGCTGGGCCGCGCTCCTGCTCTACCTGATCGCAAGGGGCGGCGGTTCGATCTCACTGGATCGATGGTTGCGCATTCCCTAGCCCATCTCATTAGGTCCGGTTTCCGCCCATAGCGGACCTTGGGAGAGTCCGCTTTCGGGCGGTGCGCCAACGCCGCCCAATGCGCCCCTCAGGCTCTCCTCCGACTCTCGGGGGGTCGAAAGATCGGCCACGCGGAGGCAGTCGGTACAATTGTTGGTATCAGAGATCAGAATTGGCTGATGTTCCTCGGATTCCGGCGACGGGCGCGTGGGATCGTCATTGGCCGCCTTCCTCCTTCACTTCGCCGCGGGCGCCATCCATCTCGCGGCCCTTCTTTTCCTCCGTCCGTGCGCCGGCGAGAATACCGGGTAGAGCGTAGTTGCCTTCGTGACAGGCGTATTCGTAGACCCTGTCATTGGTGGCGTTTAAGGACTCCTCGCCCTTCACCGGCTCAGTCAGCGCAACCGGATCGTCCACCTCGAACTGGTAGAGGACTTGCTGCGGCGAGATGCGTGTGAAGCGCTCGATCACCTTCTGGTTGGCCGTGGCGCCGCGGAACGTTTGATCGGGCCGGAAATTCGTCGTCTCCACGACCAGCGTGTCGCCGTCCCAATGGCCGATCGAGTCACCCATCCACAAACGAACGTTCGAAGGTTTGTGGACATCGTTCAGGCGGATGATCCGGGTGTCGTGAACCATCTCCACCTCGATCATCACCTCATCGGCGATTTGAATGATCTGGTAGTGGTTGTTGTAGAGCACCGGCAGCATGGGCGGCCCGGAGGTTGAGCCGAAGCCCACCAGGCAGCGCTCACCCAGCGGGCGGCGTTCCGGTCCGTCGAAGTTGCCGACGCGGGCGTTGCCCTGGGCGTTGCGGATGCGCGTCCGAGTGGCCTGGCTTAGCGGCAGGTGGCCGTCCTTCGGCGAGACGATGATCGAGCTGCGGGCTTCAGTCCCGATGCGGATCACCTTGGTGCCGGGATCGACCCAGAAGGCGTTGTAGCCGCAGGCCGGGCCTGTCTGCCCGCCGCCGCAAGAGGGAAGCTCGTCCACTTTCGTGCCGGCCTTGGTCGGCTGGGCGGCGCCTTCCACCCGCGCGGCGTTTCCCGACTCGGCGCGGTGCGCCTCCTGTTCGGTCAGCACCAGCCGATCACCCAGCGCCGGTGGGCGCTCCAGGGGCGTGATCGTTGCGTTGGTCCAGACGCCCTGCAGGTCCGGCTGGCCGATCGCGTTTCGCGGCGCGTGATAGGACGCGGGCGGCGCGGCGAGCGCTGCGGAGCTGAGCGCAAGGGTCGAAGCCACCACGGCCAGGGCGATGGCAAGGTCTCTGAGCTTCATCTCGGCGTCTCCCGGCGCGGTCGGCGGGCCCCTTGGAGGGGCTCGTGAAGATACCGACTTTCCGAACATACGCCTTCCCCTGCGGCGCCGCCAGGAGGCCGCGGCCCAAGGGGCCGGGAGCGGACGTCGCGAATGACCGTGCAGATGCGAAAGCAGCCTGCGGCTCAATGCCCGAAAGCGGACTCTCTGAAGGTCCGCTATGGGGGGAAACCGGACCCAACAAATTGTGGCGGATAGCCGTCTCCGGACATGACAACGCCGCCGATCCGAAGCCCGGCGGCGCGTCTGATTCAGTCGGTGGGCGCTTAGGCCGCGACCGCCGTGCGGCGACGGCGCAGAGCGGCGCCGGCGAGACCGAAGCCGCCGAGCATCAGCGCCCAGGCGGAAGGTTCGGGGATGGCGCCTCCACCGGAGCCGCCGGAGCCGCTGAAGCCATGGCTGCCGAAGTCGGTGCCGTTGGCGCAGTTGTTGGAGATGGTGTTGGTGTCCATGGTGACAGCCGCGGTCAAGGCGATCGCCCGGCCGCACAGGATCGTCGCGCTGGTGTTCAGCGTGACGCTGTCGAGGGCGAGGATATTGCCTTCGAACGCCGTGGTGGTGCCGAGCGTGGCAGAGCTTCCGACATCCCAGTAGACGCCGCTGTTGGCGTTGCCATTCAGGATGCTGACGGACGAGCCGCTGGCGGTGGTGAGCGTCGACCCGATCTGGAACACGAAGAGCGCGCCGGGATTGCTGGCGAAGTCGAGGGTGAGCGCTCCGGTCAACTGAGCCGAGGTGTCGAACCTGTAGACCCCGGGGGCCAGGGTCTGTCCACCGAGGTCGACCCCTGTAAGGTCTGAGGTGAACGCCAAGCCGTTCAGGGTCGTGAACGCCGTGCCGGCGTCAATCTGGGCCTGAGCGGCGACCGCGTCGGTCTGATGCACGGCGCCGGTGATGGTGACCGACCCCAAACCCGTGATCGAGGGCCCGGAGAAAGGCCCAGATCGCCGTTGATCGTGGTCGAGCCGGTATTGGTCACCGTGGAGGCTCCCAGAACCGCAAAGCTCTGCGCCGAACCCAGGGGCGAGGCGGCGTGCGCGGGAGAGGTCGCACACAGCAACGTGAGAAGCGGGATCGTAGCGGCCCATCGCGCGTGACGATGCATAAGAATTTCCACGGAATTCATACCGGACCGCCTTCTCAACAAAAGTCTGCAATTGAAAATTGAAACGGCAGAAGCCCTCCCAATCTTGGCGACAAACTAATAACCGCTTCAACTCTTGAACTAACCGCTGGTTCCAAATGAAAGATAGCTGCGGTCGCTTCTCGTATCAGTACACCAACTAGGACTCCGAATAGACACCCAGACAATAGGATTCCCTTCCTAGGCGAGCGGCCCGGTGGAGTCCTGGCCTCGATTGCGAAACCCGGCGCCCCGCCCGTCTCGACCGCAATCACCTCATTCTGAAGCAGGCGAAAGTCGGCCGTCTGTCCGAGTTCAGGACAGTACCGCCGGCCGATCTCGCCAAATCAGGGGTCGCGTCAGCCCTTTTGAGCTGGATCAAAGCCGAGGGAGCTTTGCCGATCGATCTTAGACAGATCGGGCGCCACTCCTCAGATTGTGCGCGTAAGTGGTCATCGGAGCACCCAACACTCAAGCTGAAGGGAATGCTGCCATGATCGATATCCGGGCCATCCTATTGGCCACCGCGCTCGGGTACTGACAGGTTAAGGCCACAATTCGCCTCATAGGCGAAAATTGCTTGGTTTTGGGTGGAACACGCGAATCGACTATTGCTGATTTTGCTCGCTTTTCTGATTGTGAAAAGTCGCTGATGACATCGAAAAATGGCGGTTTCGACTTAACCTGTCAGTACCCTGACAGCTATTGCCTGGCGTTGGCCTGTCAGCACCTCTGAACGGCATCAGGCTCGCGCCGAGTGCATACCTGAAATCATGACGAACCATGCCTGGCAAGACAGGCGCGAACCCTTGAGGTGAGCTGAGGAATCGAAAAAGGCTTGGTGAGATAGTCTGTAACCCCGGCTGCGAAGCCGGCGCGGGTGCTGGGCTCGTCCGTATTGGTCGTCAGCATCAGCACGGGCAGGCTCTCGGTTTCCGGCATCACACGGAGCGCCGTCGTGACTGCGATTCCATCCATTCCGGCCATCTTGTAATCGAGTACGACGAGATCGGGCGCCTGCTCGGCGATCATCCGCAAGGCCTCCGGTCCGTTAGTCGCCGTGCTGACGATATATTGCTCATCCTGTAGCGCGCCCGCAATCAAGGCGAGCATGTCGGGGTGGTCGTCCACCACGAGGACGCGAAATCGGTGATGCGAGACAGGCGCGTGGGCCCAGGTTGGCGGCACAAACGGAGTCAAGGTTGTAAGCGGCTCAAGAGCCAGTTCGCAGCCTTCATATGCGCAGAACACGTCAAGTCCGGTACCGCACTGCGTCGCCAGAGTGCGGGCCTTGCGCTCGATCTCGGCGACGAAGTGATCGTTGTGGTCTGGGTCATGATGGGTCAGTGCAAGGCATCGCACGCCCGCCGCCGCGCTCATCCGAACCGCGTAGTCGTAGGTGGAGTGACCCCAGCCTTTCTTCGTCGGGTACTCCTCGGGCGTGTACTGGGCGTCATGGATCACCAGATCAGCGCCCGCCATGAAACTCGCATGACGGCGATCGCCGTCGTGCAGGATCGATGCGATGTGTCCGGGCTCCGCATCGGCGCGCCACAGCTCGTCCGAGAACGGCTCGTGGTCCGCCAAGTAGACTATCGCGACGCCATCGGCTTCGACTCTGTAGCCCAGGGTCATAGCGGGGTGATTGAGATACTGCGCCGCGATCCGTACACCTCCGATCGTGTGAATACCCTCGCTAAGCTCGTGGTAGGTGATCGCAGCGGGCAGCTGGCTCAGTTCCACGGGGAAATAGGTAAATTCCATTTGGCCCGCCAGCACCTCGTGCAGCGATCCGTGGCCGCCTTCCGGTCCATGAATCGCTACAGAGTTGCCCGGCACGAACAACGGACCAAAAAACGGAAAGCCTTGGATATGGTCCCAATGCGTGTGTCCGATGAGGATATTGACGCTGATGGGCTCCTCACCCCGGCTCATAAGATGGCCGGCGAGCCTATGCGCCCCGGTGCCGCAGTCGATGATCAGATGCGCACCGTTATCGGTGGTGACCTCGACGCAGGACGTATTGCCGCCGAAATGGTTTGTGTCCGGCCCGGGGGTGGCGATCGATCCCCTCGTTCCCCAAAAACGTACTCTCATGATCGCGGCATTTCGAGGCTGTCGTCCAAGGTCACTGCGGTCCTCAAGAAGAGGACAGCCGGCGTTGGCTCTGTCAAAGCAAACTCAGTGCGCACCAATGTTAGCCATTTGGGAAGCCGAAAAGCCGACAACGGTGGGGTCAGCGGCCGGCTTTTTCTCCTGCGTTTTCTTCAGACCTGGATCGTTGCTGCCCGGAATTCGGGGAGCAGCGGGGAAGAAGCGCAGCCAGAATCTCTTGCGCTGACAACGCCCGGAGACAAGTTAGCGTTAGCCTGCCAGCACCCCGCGCAGTCAGTAAAATGCTCCAGACCGGTTTCGCCCCGACTCTACGAAGTGGACGAACCCGAATCCTGTCGGAACCGCCTCCCAACGCTGTGATGGCCAGGGAACCGGCCGCCGCGTTGGGGCGGATCTTACATCTTGCGAGCGGCGTCTTCCGCCTTGCCCATTGTGTTCTGAGCTTTGCCGGTGGCCTTCTGAGCGAAACCCTTCGCTTCGAGCTTCGTGTTGCCGGTCGCCTTGCCAGTGGCTTCCTTGATCTTGCCCCGCGTCTCGCGGGCAGCGCCTTCGATGCGATCTTTGTTCATGGCGTAGTCCTTCAGCTCCAACGGGAGCGAGGGCGAAATGCGCCAGGCCCTGGCAATGTTCCGGCTCCGACTAAGCTCCACCCTTTGCGCCGCCAAAATGGGTGGGCGACCACAGTCTTGGCGACCTTAGGCGAGCTCCCGCAAGCCCG
>PLEH01000028.1 GCA_003136395.1 Phenylobacterium sp. | reverse complement strand
TCGGACCGCTGACGCGTCAGGATGCGCACGGCTTGGACCTCAGGACTTTCGGGATTCATCTTCACGTCGATCTTGCGGCCCGTCGACTTCCCGAACCAAGGTCTGGCTTCCGCTAGCACCACCGACATCATAGAGCGGAGTCCCCGCTCGCGCCCTCACTGGTGACCGTGACCTTCGAGACCTGCTGTAACTTCTTCATGAATACCTGATCGTCGGCAATTCCTGCATGCTCACCAGACGTCGATGAAACTACGTGCGCTGCGCCGGGGCGAGGCGCCCGTGGCATTGAGGCTTTGCGTCAGCCAGGCTCGGGTATCGGCGGGATCGATCACGGCGGTGATCTCGCAGACCTGGGCGACCGAGATCGCCTTTCCGGTCTGATACATCCGCCCCACGAGCTTCTGGAACAGAGCTTCGCGCGCCTGCGGATCACTCTCGGCCTCGAGCTCCTTGCGGTAGCCAAGCCGCACCGCGCCCTCCAGGCCCATGGGACCGAACTCGGCAGTGGGCCAGGCGACGGTGAAGGCCGGGGCTGAGAAGTCGCCGCCAGTCATGGCCTGGGCTCCCAGACCATACCCCTTGCGAAGCACCACGGCGAACAGCGGCACAGTCAGGGCCGCCGAAGTCACGAACAGGCGCGAGCCCCGCCGCACAGCCGCGGTCTTCTCGCTTTCCGGGCCAACCATGAACCCGGGCGTGTCGCAGAGGGACAGGATCGGCACGCCGAAGGCGTCGCAGAGTTGCATGAAGCGAGCGCCCTTCTCGGCGCCCTCGGCGTCGATGGCGCCGCCCAGATGGCGGGGATCGTTGGCGATCACGCCGAAGGGCCTGCCTTCCACCCGCAGGAAGCCTGTGATCATCCCGGGCCCGTAGCCGCCCCGCAGCTCCAGGAAGCTGGCTTCGTCCGCAAGGCCTCGGATCACCGCGCGGATGTCATAGGCTCGCACCCGGTTCTCAGGGATTGCGTGACGCAGGATGCGCTGGTCAGCGCACGTCCAGTCCTTCACGCGCCCCTGGAACATACCCAGCAGGTGACGCGCTGCCGCCGTCGCCTCAGCCTCGTCCTCGACCAGCAGGTCGAGCGTTCCGTTGGCCCACTGGACGTGGGACGGACCAATCTGGTCGGGCGTGAAAACGCCCAGTCCGCCGCCTTCGATCATGGCCGGCCCACCCAGGCCGATGTTGCTGTCTCGGGTCGCTATGGTGATGTCCGCGCAGCCGAAGAACACCGCATTGCCGGCGAAGCACCGTCCGGAATTGATGGCGATCCGGGGCGCAATCCCGGACATCCGTGCGAAGGTTGTGAAGCTGGTAGTGTCGAGCGACGAGGCCGACAGGCCGCCTACGTCCACGTCGCCGGGACGTCCACCGCCGCCTTCGGTGTACCAAACCACCGGCAGTTTCCAGTGCTCGGCAAATTCCAGGATCTGGTCCGTCTTCTTATGACCGAAGTGGCCCTGCGTGCCGGCCAGAACCGTGTAGTCATAGGCGAGCGCCGCGCAGCGCGCGGACTCCGGGCCGAACAGGGCGCCGTTCACCTCGCCGATCCCCGTGACGATGCCGTCGGCGGGGGTGCTGACCTGCAGGTCCTCGATGGTGCGGCGGCGGCGCTGGGCGGCGATGGCCAGGCCGGCGAATTCACGGAAGCTGCTGGGGTCGAAGAGATCGTCCAGGTTTTCCCGCGCGGTGCGCTGACCGCTCTTGCGCCGGCGCGCCACCGCGTCGGGTCGGTTCTCATCGAGAGTCAGGGCCTGGCGCGCGCGCACCTCGGCCAGGTCGGCGCGGATCATTTCCAGGTCGACGACGTCGTCGATCACGGCGACGTCATTCTGAACACCCTCCTGGATGAACACGAGCGGGTGGCCTTCATCGACCGTAAGACCCGTCTCACCCGCCAACTCCAAGACCACGCCTCCCGCCGGGGCGACAGCTACATGCTGCATTTTCATGGCCTCGAGCACCGCAACAGGCTGACCCGCCCGCACGGTGTCTCCGACCGCCACTTCAAATCCGACGATTGTTCCGCGCAGAGGCGCCGTCACCGTGAGGGCGCCCTGCGGCGCCACGATCTGGACGAGCCCCATCTGCGCGGCGTCGGAGGCCTCGACCGGCGGCGCGAGTTCCGCCGCCCGGGCTAGTAGCTCCGGCAACCGGCGTTCCACAAAGGTGGTGTCTGCGGAACCCTGGGCCACGTCCGGCGCCTCAAGAATGGCCCGCAGCAGGGTCAGGTTACTGTCCACGCCCTCCAGCCGGAATTCGGCCGCCGCCCGGCCGGCTCGGGACAACACGGCGCGCACGTCCGCCTCGGGGCTATGCACGATAATCTTGGCGATCATCGAGTCGAAGGCGGGGCTGGGCCTGTAGCCGGCGAAGCCCGCACCGTCCACGCGGACGCCGGGGCCACTGGGCGGCTCATAGCGCGTGACCATGCCTCCACCGCCCGACACGGACCCGTCGGCGGCGAGGCGCTCGAGGTTCACCCGAAGCTGGACGGCGTTTCCACGTATGGGCGGCGGCCCCTCGGTCAGGCCGGCGTCCGCAAGTGACGCACCGCCCGCAAGCCGGAGCTGGAGTTGGACCAGATCGAGGCCCGTCACTGCTTCCGTGACCGTGTGCTCAACCTGAAGCCGTGCATTGGCCTCGATGAAAACAGCTGTCTCGCCATCGGCGGCGTCGAGCAGGAACTCGATGGTCGCCAGACCCTGCAAGGCGGCGGCCTGCGCCATCCCTATAGAATACCTCTGGATCTGCGCCCGCACGGAGGGCGACAGGCCGATGGCCGGCGCGAACTCGATCATCTTCTGCCGACGGCGCTGCAGCGAGCACTCGCGGTCGTGGATCGCCACGGCCACGTGGCCATCTCCCACCACCTGCACTTCGATGTGCCGAGCCGCAGCGATGAACCTTTCTGCGTACAGCCGACCGTCGCCAAAAGCAGCCTGTGCTTCTTGGGCGCAGGCCGCATAGGCCTCCGCCGGGTCTTCGCCCGCCTCGACCCGACGCATGCCCCGGCCGCCGCCTCCGGCTACGGCCTTAATCATGAGCGCCGCGTCGCCAGGCAATCCGGCCTGGAACGCGCGCACCTCGTCGAGAGTGGCCCCGCCAGCGACACCCTCGATCACCGGCACTTCCTGCTCGACGGCGAAGGCTCGAGCGCGCGCCTTGTCGCCGAACAGTTCTAGCGTCTGGGCGTCGGGACCGACGAAGGTGAGCCCCGCGGCCGCGCAGACACGCTGGAAGGCCGCGCGCTCCGACAGAAAGCCATAGCCAGGATGGACGGCGTCGCAGCCGGTGGCCACTGCGGCGGCCGCAAGCGCGTGCGCGTCGAGGTAGGCGCGAGGTCCGACGCCCTCCAGCGCGACCGCAGAGTCGGTGCGGCTGCGATGAAGCGCGGTCGCGTCATCTTGCGAGAAGACGGAGACCGTGCGGATACCCAGGTCCGCCGCGGCGCGGGCGATCCGGATGGCGATTTCACCGCGATTGGCGATGAGCAGGGATTGGATCGTCAGGCCAGATCTCCGGCTGTTAGGCCGCCAACGCGAAGGCCGGGACCAAGTGGTGGCCCGCCAACGCGATGCTCTTCAGCACTGCGGCATGGGGTATCGAACCGTACGGCATTGCCAGCTCAAATGCACCGGCCGGTAATGGTCCACAATCACCTCAACCGGGAACGCCACCTCATCAGCCGAGACCTCTACCGCGAACGACGCTCAGCCGCCCTGGCTGAGTGGCGGACCGTCATGGGCTAGAGCCACATCGGGTTTGGGCAAATTGCGCCCAACCGGAGACGAGTTGCCGTTGGACTGACAGCACCGATGGCACCCATCGACCGGGCGGTTGCGCCGCGTGATGCGGGCGGCGCAGTACGTGCGGATGTCGACCGAGCATCAGAACTACTCGATCGAGTTCCAGTCGATTGTAAACGCGGCCTATGCCCCACCAGTCCACAGGGCGATCTTGTTCAGGAGGTTCTGGACATTAATCGGCTTGGCGATGTGGTCATTCATGCCAGCGGCCTCGCACGCCTCGATGTGCTGCGGGAGCACGTCTGCGCTCAACGCCAAGATAGGGGTTGTCTTGTTGTGCAGCGAACCTGCTCGAATGGCTCTGGTGGCAGCCCTTCCGTCAAGCCTCGGCATCTGAACGTCCATGAGGATGACGTCGAAGCGGCTCTCGTTTGCGACCTCGACCGCCTCCTGACCATCAGCCGCTTCGGCGAGTTCAACTCCGAACGGCGATAGTATGATCCGCACGAGTTCGCGGTTCTGCTCCACGTCTTCCACGAGCAGGATTCGCAGAGGGCTGAGTTCCTCTGCGGCTTCCTCCACGACGGCATCCCGTTGAGGCTCCACTACGACCGGTGCGAAGATCGTGAACCAGAAGGTAGAGCCGCTTCCCACCTCGCTCTCCACGCCGATTTCACCTCCGAGCATCTCGACAAGCCCCTTGGAGATAGCGAGCCCGAGCCCGGCGCCGCCGAACTGGCGTGTATTGGACTCATCCACCTGTGCGAAACGCTGGAAGATGCGCTCGATCTGGTCCTGCGGAATGCCGTCGCCCGTATCCGTCACCGCGAAGCGGAGCCTTTGGGGCTTTAGCTCGCAAGGCTCGACCCTGATCTGAACGCTCCCCGAAGTCGTGAACTTGAGCGCATTTCCAACGAGGTTCGTCAGGATCTGGCGGACGCGCTGGGTGTCCGTTGAAATCCAATCGGGCACGTCGCCCGCGTAGCTCGTTCCCAGCACGAGACCCTTGGCGGCTGCGCTCGGCCGCAATGCCTCGACCACCTCATCGACGAGGCCGCGCACCTCAAGCGGCTGTGGATCGGCTTCCAAACCTCCGGCATCGAGCCGCGAGAAATCAAGGATGTCGTCGACGAGCGCGAGCAGATTGCGTCCGCCCGTGACGATCCGGTCGATGTATCTCGGAGCCGGATCGGGAAGTCCGACCATCTGGTCAAGGAAGTCAGCGAAACCGAGGACACCCATCATTTAGAGCGCCAATTCAACGCCTTAGACTGGTCTCGACGGGGTCCCGCTTCAACGCCGATGCACACGGCAGACGGTTCAGAAGGCCG
>PLEH01000244.1 GCA_003136395.1 Phenylobacterium sp. | reverse complement strand
CGGCGGCGAGCGCCAGCGGCTGGCGATCGCCCGCGCCGTGGTCAACCGCCCGGAGATCCTGCTGGCCGACGAACCCACCGGCAACGTCGACCACGAGATGGCGGTGCGCATCTTCCGCCTGTTCGTCGAGCTCAATCGCCTGGGCACCACGGTGCTCATCGCCACCCACGACCAGGACCTGATCGCCCGTTCGGGCCGGCCGGTGCTCCACCTCGAGGACGGCCGGATCACCGCGCGCCCGGCGCCTGGCGGCCTCCTGTGAGCGAGGTCTTCGATCCCTCCCGCTGGCGTCCGGCGCCCTTCCTGCCGGAGAAGGAGGCTCGCGACGGAGCACTGATCTTCGTGGTGGCCGTGCTCTGCTTCCTGGCCTGCCTCACCGCCATGGGGGTGATCGCCGCCGACCGCGCGGCCGGGGGCTGGACCGGCCAGCTCACCGGCGAAGCCACCGTCATCGTGCGCCCGCGCGGCGGGGAGACCCCCGACGCCGCCGCCGCCCGCGCCGCGGAGGCCCTGGCCGGAACTCCCGGGGTCACCGAGGCCCGCGCGCTGGAGCCGGCCAAGGCCTACGACCTGATCCGCCCCTGGCTCGGCGACGTGAGCGACCTGGAGGACCTGCCGGTGCCGAGACTGGTCGCCGTCACCCTCGACGGCAAGCATCCGGCCAACGCCCGCCAGCTTTCCGCCGCGCTCAAGTCGCACAACGTCGATGCGACGGTCGACGACCACTCCATCTGGATCAAGGACATCCGCCGCGCGGGCGGGCTGGTGCGCTGGGTGGGCGCGGCCATCTTCCTGCTGATCGCCGCCGCCGCCGCCGCCGTCGTCGCCTTCGCGACCCGCGCCGGCCTCGCCGCCCGCCGCGACGTGGTCGAGGTGCTGCATCTGGCCGGGGCCGAGGACGGCTTCATCGCCCGGCTCTTCCAGGCCCGCTTCGCCCGGGTCGCGGGCCTCGCCGGCTTCCTTGGCGCGGGCGGCGCGGCGGCGCTGGCCGCGGGCATGAGGATCGCCGGCGGCGGCGAGGGGTTGACGCCGGCCCTGCCGATTGCCTGGAGCGACCTCCTCGCCGTGATCCCCTGCCCGCTGCTGGCCGCCCTGGTGGCCGCCGCCGCGGCCCAGGTGACGGCCATGAAGCTGATCCGGGACATGCAGTGAGGACGCCCCTGTGAGGACCTTGGCCGCCCTGCTGGTCATCGCGCTCATCTGGGCGGCGGGCCTCTTCGCCTTCGCCGAGCGGGTCCAGGAGTCGACGCCGCAGTCCGAGCCGGCCGTGGCCGACGGCATCGTGGCTCTGACCGGGGCCAATTCCAACGAGCGGATCGCCGCGGCCGTCCAGCTGCTGGCCGAGCGCAAGGGCCGCCGCGTATTGGTCTCCGGCGTCAACCGCGACGTCAGCCGCGAGCAGCTCAGGATCGCCTCGGGCTCCGTGCGCCGCCTCTACGACTGCTGCGTGGACTTAGGGTTCACCGCCGCCGACACCGTGGGCAATGCGCGTGAGACCGCAGAGTGGGCCAAGGCCATGCGCTACCAGCGCCTGACCATCGTCACCTCCGACTATCACATGCCCCGCGCCATGCTGGAGCTGCGGGCCGTGCTGCGGCCCCCGGCCACCATGCTTCAGACCTACGCCGTCCCGACCGCGGCCCTGAAGACCCACAGCTGGTGGCGCTCGCCCGGCGCCGTGCGCTTGATGGTGGTGGAGTATTCCAAGTATCTGGCGATCCTCGGCCGCGAGGCGGTGCTGGGGCTGGGGCCCCGCGCAGGCTCCGCGGCGCCGCAGAAGGGCTGACCGTGCTCGCCATCCGCTCCATCCTCTTCGTGACCGCGTTCTATCTGTGGTCGCTGTTCTGGGTGCTCCTGATCGCGCCCCTCGCGCTGGGGCCAAGGCTCTGGATGGTGCGGTCGTGGCGCACCTGGTCGCTTGGGATCTTCTTCCTCCTGAAGACCATCTGCGGCATCGCGGTGGAGCTTCGAGGCCAGCAGTACATTCCCAGGGGCCGCGGCCTGATCGCGCCCAAGCACCAGTGCATGCTCGACGTCTTCGCCCAGTTCGCCTGGCTGCCGGACAGCTGCTTCGTCACCAAGAAGGAGCTGATGTGGATCCCGTTCCTGGGCTGGTACGCCCACAAGGGCCGGATGATCGTCGTCGACCGCTCCGCCCAGGCCGCGGCGCTGCGCAAGATGGTCGCCGACGCCCAGGACCGCTTCAGACACGAGCGCCAGCTGGTGATCTTCCCGGAGGGCACCCGCGGCGAGCCCGGCGTCCCCGGCGACTACAAGCCCGGCATCGCGGCCCTCTACCGCGAGCTCGAGGTGGAGGTGACGCCCATGGCCACCAACGCCGGCGTCCACTGGCCGGCCCACGGCTTCCTCAGACACCCCGGGACCATCGTCTACGAGTACCTGCCCCCGATCCCGCCCGGCCTGAAGCGCGCCGAGTTCATGCGCATCCTGCAGGAACGCATCGAGACCGCGTCCATGGCGCTGCTGCCGCTGTAGCCGTTCCCTCCCTTAGCGCTGAGAGCCTCCGGAGATGCGCGCTTTTTTGTAGGGGGTAAGTGGGGACACGTACCCGTTGCTCAATCGCGCAACCACACGGACTGCACCCCGTAAGTGAGACACGTGCGCGTCCCCACCGATCTTCTGTAGTTTATGGCAGCCATTGCTATAGTAATCATTGCCGACGTTCACTTTGGCAAGGCGGAGCCGTACCCACGAGCAGGGTTCGCATCAAGACCGACAGTTTGAGGATCGCTATGATCAAGAAGCTCAAATTCGGAATGGCCGCATTGTCGTTTCTCGTCTCAGGCTCGGCGGGGGCAGCCTCAGAAGCCTCGGCGCCCGTGACCCTTGAGCTGGGCGCGGTCACGATCCTGGTCAAGGACGAGGACGCGGCGGCCGCCTGGTACGCGCGAAACCTTGGCCTTCAGGTAGCTCAGGACTTTCGGGCGCCAGATGGCGAACGCTTCATCGCGCTGAAGACCGCGGGTGGCTCCGCTCCGCTGATCGTCCTGCATCGGCCGCGCACCAGCCAGTATCCGCCTCTTGATCATACGCTGCCCGATACGCGGATCGGTCAGGAGACCTACTGGGTTTGGCGCACGCCGGATTTTGAAGCGACGTACAAGCGATTGGTCGAAAATCACGTGAAGTTCGTTTCTGAGCCGCACAGTCCATTCTACGGACGAGAAGCCGTCTTCGAGGATCTCTACGGCAACCTATTCATTCTGCAGCAGCCAGCGACGCGTTAGGAGGCGGTAAGCTGGCCAGTATGGGAGACGCGCCATGCCAGGCCATGAAATTGTCCATCCCACGCGCCGTGGTCTCTTGCCGCCATCCGCCGCCGCGACCGCGACAATGAGCTGGGGCGGAAGATTCCGCGCCTCCAGGGCGGCTAACCGTCCTCGGCGGAAAGGGAACGCCCCTCCACCAGCCCCAGCAGCGCCGTCATCGACCGGTCGCGGATGCCTTCCTCGGCCAGGTGATCCACCAGGTCGCGCAGGTAATCGGTGTTGCGGCCCGAAAGCCCCGTGGCGCCGCCGATCAACTCGGCCTGCCGCTCCAGGCTGAGCGCACCCGCCCACTGTGGGTGCTGCACATCGGACAGGAACACCAGGGCCTCGACCCAGCGGCCGTCGGCCACGCGCACCCGGCGGCGCGCCTCGATGTAGGTCTCGGTCGGCTGCTCGCGCTCCAGGAGGTAGGCATAGACCTCATCCCAGTCCCCGGGCGCGATCCGGTAGGCGACACCCCGGGTCGCCCCGCCGGGGGCCAGGCCCAGCACCAGGCCCGGGCGCTCATAGGTCCCGCGGTGATGGACGGAATAGATGCAGAAGGCCCGCCGGCGGCCCTGCAGGGTGGCGCGAGCCCGCTCAGCGAACGCAAAGCCGGGTCGCCACATGAGCGAGCCGTAGCCGAAGACCCAAAGCTCGTCCGACATCGCGCGCTCTACGGCTATAAGACCTCCCATGTCTCTGCCCGATCCCGCCCCGCCCCGCAAACCCCGCCGCCTTGGCCTGTGGCTGCCGTTCGTGGGCCTGGGCCTCCTGATCGCTGGCTGGAGCGGCGCCTGGGTCTGGGCGCGGGGTCAGACCGCGGCCCGCATGGACGCCGCCGTCCAGGCCCTGGGCAAGGCCGGCTACCAGATCACCTGGAAAGACCGGGCGATCGGCGGCTATCCGTTCCGCATGGACGTCACCCTGACCGAGGTCCGCGCCCGCGAGCCCGCCGGCTGGGGGTTGGACGCGCCGCGCCTGGAGGGTGAGGCCTTCCTGCACGCGATCACCAACTGGGTGATCGCCGCCCCCGACGGGATCACCTTCGTGCGGCCGCTGGGCGGGCCGGTGGCGGTGAAGGGCGAGCTGATCCGCGCCAGCCTCACCCATCCGAGCGCTCACCCGCCCAGCTTTTCCTTCGAAGGGGTCAAGCTCGTCTTCACGCCCGAGCCCGGCGCCCAACCCTTCGCGCTCTCCACCGCCGGCCGCGTGGAATTCCACCTGCGCGCCGGCCCCGACGACGAGGGCGGCGTCTTCGCCCGCGTCGACGACGGCCGGGCGCAGCTTTCCGGCCTCTTCGCCCGCGTGGCCGGCGGCAAGCCGGTCTCCATCGTCTGGAATTCGACGCTCTCGAAGATGAGCGCCTTCACCGGACCGGGCTGGGCCGAGGCCGTGCGCCACTGGTCCGACGCCGGCGGGCGGATGAGCGTCCGCCAGGCCGGGCTCACCGCCGGCGACGCCGCGATCGGCGTCAATTCGGGCGCCCTCGGCGCGGGGTCCGACGGGCGGCTCTCGGGCGCGCTCGACGTCACGCTTCGCCAGGCGCCGCGGGGCCTGGCGGCCATGGGCGACACCGGCCTGATCGCCCAGGACGCCGCCCAGGCCGCCACGGTGGTGGCCCAGGCCCGCCAGGGCGCCGGCGAGGCCGCCCAGGCGACGATCAACTTCCAGGCCGGCCGCACGACCCTGGGGCCGGTCGCGCTGGGCGCCGCGCCGAAGGTATATGATCTCCGCTGAGCCCCTCAGGAGCCCGCCATGGCCTCGTTCTACGACCGCTACATCCTGCCCCGGCTGCTGAAGGCCGCCTGCTCCGCCTCGCCGATGATGCGCCAGCGCGGCAAGATCGTGCCCAGGGCGAGCGGCCGGGTGCTGGAGCTGGGCATCGGCCTGGGCCTCAACCTCAGCTTCTACGATCCTGAGAAGGTCACCGCCGTCATCGGGGTCGACCCGTCCGCCGAGCTGCGCGCCGCGGCGCTCACCGCGCCGCACGATCCGCGCCTGGCCGTCGAGGTCCGCGACGGGACCGCCGAGGCCCTGCCCTTCGAGGACAAGAGCTTCGACACCGTCGTCTGCACCTTCACCCTCTGCTCGGTGCACACTCCGGCCGCCGCGCTCGCCGAGGCCCGCCGTGTGCTGAAACCCCAGGGCCGCCTGCTGTTCTGCGAACACGGGCTCGCGCCGGACGGCGACATCGCCAAGTGGCAGCGGCGGATCGAGCCGGTCTGGAAGGCCATCGCCGGCGGCTGCCACCTGACGCGGCCGGTCGGCGGCGCCATCGCCGCGGCGGGCTTCACCCTGGACGAGGTGGACAGCATGTATGTCCCCAAGACGCCGAAGATCGCGGCCTGGAACGAGTGGGGCGTCGCCACGCCGCGCTGACAGGGGAAGTGGTGGCTGGGGAAGTGGTGACTGGGGAAGTGGTGACTGGGGAAGTGGTGGCTGGGGAAGTGGTGGCTGGGGAAGTGGTGGCTGGGGGCGGGATCGAACCGCCGACCTGTGGGTTATGAATCCACCGCTCTAACCATCTGAGCTACCCAGCCGCACGTCTCGCCGACCCCGCCTCGAAACGGCGGCCCTGCGAGCGAGGCGCGGTTTATAGGGTCTCGACCCCCGCTCTTCAAGCAAAGTTGAGGCGGGCATCAAGCGGCTTCGTCGGGCCGCGGCCCCAGGGTGTCCCCCAACGAAAATGGGGCGCCCCGAAGGACGCCCCACAATCGGTTTCAGCCTGCGCCGCCGGGTCAGATCGCCACGCGCACCAGCTTGCGGCGGTTGCGAAGCATCGCGCCCATGCCGAAGAAGCCGGTGAGCATCATCGCCCAGGTGGTCGGCTCCGGAACGCCCGGGAGCGTCCAGCCGACGGCGAAGGACTGGTGGCCGTCGAGGGGGTTCACTTCCACGATGGTGTAGAACCTGTCGTTGGCGTCGTTGAGGTTGTGATAGGCGCCCGTCGCATAGTCGGTGAAATATTGGGCGTAGGTCAGGGACGCGCCGCCGGCGATGGCGCCGCCGACGTTGGCGCCGGCGCTGGACCCGCCGCCGTTGAGGGTGACATTGCCGCCTTCAACCTGCCAGATCGCCGCCTGGATCGCCGCCAACTGCAGCTCGGTATTGTTGACATAGGCCGCGCTGCGGCCCGGATCGGTTTCGCTGTGGTGCAGGATCCAGCCGGTCTCGATCAGGTTGCCGAGGGCCGACAGGGTCGTCGGCGAGATGGCGTCGCCGTGGAAATCGGTCGGCAGCGGGTCGGGGACGGCATTCACGCCGAAGTTGTCCGAATAGATCATGTTGAGGCCGCCGAGCGACATGTCGTGGGTGATGTCCACGCAGAACCCGAAGAGGGTGTAGACGGTCGGGTTGGTCACCGTATGGGTGGCGTCGTCCACGTTCTGGTAGCTGAAGGTCACGCCGTTCGAATAGGCGTCGACCCTGTTGCTCGCCGTGGTGCCCACGTTGGCCGTGTAGGCCTTATCCATGCTGGAACCCGTCAGGTGAATCTGGGCCCCCGTGGGATTCGCCTCGTTGGCGAGCGCCTGAGGCGCAAAGCCCATGACGGCGAGGCCCGCGGCCAGCGCGGCGCCCTTAAGAACTCTTCCGGCAGTCTCGTTCCTGAACACTTGCTACTCCAACCCACGGTTTCCGGCGCCGCCTTGCACGAGGCGTGCCGCCGACAAATCCTCGGGGCGCGTTTGCCCCAACCCGACGAATTTATAGAGTTACCTCACAGTTAAGCTCAGGTGCAACAGGACTCGCTTGGGAGGGGAACGGGAGCGGTTAAACGCCGAAAATCTCGCCAAATTGGTGTAAAATGACCCACGGCTTGAGTTTTCGCGGCCTTGCCTGATCCTGGTTGCGTCTTGGCCCACCGATCCGCCGGAGAGGACTTGAGCTTGCGCGCATTGGCTGTGGCGGTGGTGTTGGTCCTGGCCGGGCTCGTGGGCGCGCCGGCCTTCGGCCGCCAGGACCCCGATCCGAAGCTGCCCCCCGTCGCCAGCCTGACCGACGGGGTCTGGATGAAGGGCGACCTGCACATCCACTCCCGTCACTCAAAGGATTCCAGCAACAACCCGGTGCGGAAGATCATCGCCTTGGCCGAGACCGTCGGCATGGACTACCTGCTGATCTCCGACCACGACAATCACGTGCTGGGCGACGTCGCCCACAACACCTGGGCCGATCCGGAATACGCGTCGAAGTCCGTCATCCTGCTCTATGGCGCGGAGTGGACCACCCACCGCGGCCACGGCACCGCGCTCGCCGCCAGACCCTACGACCACCAGCGCCTCTACGACGTCGCCGACGAACGCGATGTGGAGATCGCCAGGGTGAAGAAGGCGCTCGGCATCCACCTGTCGGCCAACCACCCGGGCACGCGGGACGCCTTCGCCTTCTCCTTCGATCTCGTGGATTCCGTCGAGGCCTGGCAGTCGGCGGTCTGGGCCAACAACGTGGGCAACATGCATATCTGGGACGACATGCTGAAGTCGGGCCGCCACATGACCGGTCGGGGCGGCTCGGACAGTCACCACGGCTATCCGGACACCCCCGAGCAGAAGACGCCCCTCAGCTACCAGGCGGCGGAGAACAACGTCGGCACGCCGACCACCTGGGTCTTCGCCAAAGCCCGCACCGGTCAGGCGGTCGTCGATGCGCTCACCAACGGCCGCGTCGCCATCAGCGCCAACCCCTTCAGCCCCCGCGTGGAGTTCACAGCCGACCTCGACGGCGACGGCCGCGCCGACATGATGCAGGGCGACAACGCCAAGCCCACCGGCAAGCCGATCGGCTTCCGCGTCCAGCTCGCCGGCAAGTCGGTGGTCACGGCCGCCACCTACACTGTGCGCGTCATCAAGGACGGCCAGCCCTTCGCGAAACTCCAGATGAGCGGCGCAACCCCCTCCGTCGACTTCACCGACACCCCGGCCCCCCGGGTGCGCACCTACTACCGCGTCGAGGTCGAGGGCCCGCCGACCCCCTATCCGCAGGTTCCCGGCTCCATGGCGCTCAGCGGAAACATGCTGGGGCTGTCGAATCCCATCTACTTCAACTTCGACCCGAAATTCTGAGCGCCGGAAGGCTAGCCGTCCGCCAACCCGGCCGCGGTCCAGCGCTCCAGGATGTCGCGCGCCTGGTTCGTCGACGGGTCCATCATCGCATCGTGCTCGGGCCGCTTGGCGGTCAGCTCCACCACATAGCCGTTGGGGTCGCGGAAATAGATCGAGTCGATGAAGCCGTGGTCGGACACCCCGCGGGTCTCGCGGCCCTCCGCCTTGCCCCGCGCGAACATCTCCGCCAGGGCCTGTGGCGACACCTCCAGCGCGATATGCAGGTCGAAGTCGTGCTGCGGCTTGAACGCGAAATCCATGTCCGGCGCCTCGAAGAAGGCCAGGAACGAGCCGTCGTCCATCCGGTAGAAGGTGTGCAGCACCTGGGTCGCGCGCCCGCTCTTGGTCTCGGAGATCACCAGGGAGCCTGAGAGCGGCAGCCCCAGGAAGTCCTCATAGAACGCCCGCGTCGCCTCGGAATCCCGGCAGCGGTAGGCGCTGTGATGCAGGCCCTTGATCATGGGCGCGATGCTGTCACGCGAGCGCCGGGGCCGCAACGGTGGCCTTGGCGCATGCTTGCGCTTGGGCCTCGCCTCCCAACCCGCTAGGTTCGGCCCACACATGAGCGTGCTGCACCTTCTGGGAACGGCCGGCGACGGCGGGGCGGAGACCTACTTCGTGGACCTCGTCACGGCCCTGCGGCGGGCCGGCGTCACCGAGGCCGCGGCGATCCGACGGCATGCGGGGCGCGAGGCGGCGCTGAACGCCGCGGGGGTTCCCGTGAAGGTCCTGGGCTTCGGCGGGCCTCTCGACATCCTGACCAGGACCGCGGCGGCGGGCTATGGGCGCCTGCAGAACGCCAAACTCCTGCTGGCCTGGATGAACCGCGCCGCGCGCCACACGCCCAAGGGCCCCTGGGCGCGGATCGGCCGGCTGGGCGGCTACTACAACCTCAAATACTACTCAGGCTTCGAGGAGCTGGTCGCCAACACCGAGGACATCGCCGAATGGATCGTGGGCCAGGGCTGGCCGGCGGGGCGGGTGCGCTGCATCCCCAACTTCGCCGCGGCGCCGGCGCACGGCCAGGCGCTGGACCGCGCGAGCCTCGACACTCCCGTCGACGCCCCGCTGCTGCTGGCCATGGGCCGGCTGCACGAGTCCAAGGCCCATGATGTCAGCCTGCAGGCGCTGGTCGAACTGCCGGACGCCTGGCTCTGGATCGCCGGCGTCGGCCCGCTGGAGGCCAAGCTGAAGGCGATGGCTCAGGCGCTCGGCGTCCAGGACCGCGTGCGGTTCCTGGGCTGGCGCACCGACCCTTCCGCGCTCTACCGGGCCGCCGACGTCTGCGTCTTCCCTTCGCGTTACGAGCCGCTCGGCAATGTGGTGATCCAGGCCTGGGCCCACGGCCTTCCGGTGGTCGCCGCCGACAGCCAGGGCCCCAAGGCGCTGATCGAACACGGCCGCGACGGCCTGCTGGCGCCGGTGGACGACGCCGGCGCGCTGGCCGAAGGCGTGCGCCGCATCCTGGCCGAGCCGACGCTGGCCGGCCAGTTCACCGCCCGGGGACTCGGCCGCGTCGCCGCGGAGTTCTCCGAGGCCGCCGTCGTCGCCCAGTGGAAGACCCTTTTCTCCGACTACGGAGCCGCCTGAGATGTGTGGGATCGCGGGCCAGCTCGGGGGCGCGGACTCCCGCGCCGAGCTGATGATCTCCGGGCTCACCCACCGAGGGCCGGACGGCGTGCGTGTCGAGCACGTGGCCGGCGCGGCGCTGGCTCACGCGCGCCTGTCGATCATCGACCTGGAGGGCGGCTGGCAGCCCCTGCACGCGGCGGGCTCCACGGTCATCGGCAACGGCGAGATCTACAACTACGTCGAGCTCGCCGAAGAGCATCAGCTGAAGGGCCAGCTCGCCACCGGCTCGGACTTCGAGCCCCTGCTTTGCCTCTACGCCAAGGAGGGCGAGAAGGCCTTCGAGCGCCTGCGCGGCATGTACGCCTTCTGCCTGCTGGGCTGCGACGGCCGCGCCTGGCTCGCCCGCGATCCCTTCGGCATCAAGCCGCTCTACATCATGCAGCACGCAGGCGGCCTGGCCTTCGCCTCGGAGCCCAGGGCCTTCTTCAAGGCGGGCCTGATGCAGACCGTCCTCGACGACGAGGCGGCCCGCGAGCTCCTGGCCTTCAACTACACGCTGGGCGCCCGAACCGTCTTCCAGGGCCTGCGCCGCCTGGCCCCCGGCGAGGTGATCGAGGTCACCGGCGGCCGGATCGCGGCCAATCAACGAAGGCTTCCCCTCCCCTTTATGGGGAGGGTGGCGAGCGCTAGCGAGACGGGTGGGGAAGCGCGGGCCGGAACTCAGACTCGCGCGCCTGGCCCCGGCTTCCCCACCCCGGCCGCTGCGCGGCCTGCCCCTCCCCATAAAGGGGAGGGAAACGAGGCATCGCTCATCCGCCAGATCGACGCTGTCCTTGAGGACAGCGTCCGCGTCCACCAGCGCTCCGACGTGCCCTACGGCCTGTTCCTCTCCGGCGGCATCGACTCGGCCTCGATCGCCACCCTGATGGCCCGCCTCAACGAGCGGCCGGTCACCGCCTACACCTGCGGCTTCGACGCGCCCGGCGCGAGAGACGAGCGGGCCCAGGCCGAGCGGGTGGCGCGCGCGCTGAACCTCGACTGGCGGGAGACCAGCTTCGGGGAGGAAGACTTCTGGCGGATCGTGCCTGAGGTCGCCTGGGCGCTCGACGATCCCACCGCCGACTACGCGACCCTGCCGACCTACAAGCTGGCCGAGGCCGCCAAGGGCTCGCTCACCGTGGTCCTGACCGGCGAGGGTGGCGACGAGCTCTTCGGCGGCTATGGCCGCTACCGCCGCGCGCTGCGCCCCGGCTGGCTGGGCGGCCGGCCCGCCGAGCCGCGCGGCGCCGACGCCGGGGCGCTGGCCCGCTGGAGGACGGAGGCGCAAGCCCCGCCTGGCCTCACGCCCCTGCAGCAGGCGCAATGGGCCGACGTCGCCACCTGGCTCCCCAACGACCTGCTCCTCAAACTCGACCGCTGCCTGATGGCCCACGGCCTGGAGGGCCGCACCCCGTTCCTGGACCCTGAGGTCGCGGCCTTCGCCTTCCCGCTCCCCGACCGCTTCAAGGTCCAGGGCCGCTACGGCAAATGGCTGCTGCGCAAATGGCTGGAGGGCGTCTGCCCCGCCGCCGAGCCCTGGGCCCGCAAGCAGGGCTTCACGGTCCCGGTGGAGGCCTGGATCGCGCCCCGCGCCGCCGACATCGCCGCCCGCCTCGGCCAGGTCGAGGCCGTCCGCCGCGTGAAGCCCGACGCGCCCGCCGCCTTCACCTCCGCCGGCGACGGCGTCCGCTGGCCCCTGCTCTTCTTCGCCGTCTGGTCCCGCATCCACCTGGAAGGCGCGAGCCCGGCGGCGGCGCTCGCGAGCGTGGTGGGGACGGTCTAGCGCCCCATTCTCAAGAACCCGCTCATCCCCGCGAAAGCGGGGACCCAGGCTTTTTTTCGTTGCAGCGAATGAACTCGCGAGACGCGTGGGGTGGCAGACTCAGAAACACAAAACACCTGGGTCCCCGCTTTCGCGGGGATGAGCGGAACTATGAATGTATCGGGACTTTCCCGTATTTCGCGCTCAACTCGGCAATCACCGCCTCGAATTCCTCCACCGTCTCGCGGATGATCTGGGCCACCGGCTTGACCTCATCGATCCGTCCCGCGACCTGCCCCGACAGCGCGATCGAGGCCTCCATGTCGCCGCCGAAGTAGAGGTCCAGCGCATGGCCGAACTCGCCCATGATGTTCTCGGGCGGGGTCTTCTCGAAGACCGTGGTCTTCTCGGTCCTGAGCGCCCTGAGCGCCGGGCCGGGGCCGAAGCGGTTCAGGAAGACGGTGTCGGTCTCCTTTGCGTTGAGGATCGCGTCCTTCCAGTTCTGGTGCACCGGGCTCTCGGCGGAGGAGACCATGCGGGTTCCCATCTGCACGCCCTCTGCGCCGAGCGCGAAGGCCGCGGCCATGGTGCGCCCGTCGGTGATGCCGCCGGCGGCGATCACCGGCACGGAGACCTTCGAACAGACCAGCGGCAAAAGGACCATCGTGGACACGTCCCGCGAGTTCTTGAACCCGCCGCCCTCGCCGCCCTCGACCACCAGGCCGTCGACCCCGGCCTCGATGGCCTTCATGGCCGCGGCCAGCGACGGCACCACGTGGAAGACCGTCAGGCCCTCGGCCTTCAACGCCTCGCAGTACTTGTTCGGATCGCCCGCCGAGGTGGTGACGAACTTGACGCCCTGGTCGGCCACGAACCTGACGATGTCCGGGTCACGCACGAAGGCCTGGGCGACGTTGATGCCCCAGGGCTTGTCGGTCAGGCTCTTCATCTTCTTGACCTCCTCGCGCACCTCGTCGAGGCGGCCGGAGGAGGTCTCGATGACGCCCAGCCCGCCGGCGTTGGACACGGCCGAGGCCAGCTGCGCGCGGGCGATCCAGCCCATGGGCGCCTGGACGATCGGGTACTTCACACCCAGCAGGTCGGTGATGCGGTTCTTCATTTCAAACTCCGCTCATCCCGGCGAAGGCCGGGACCCAGATGGAATGGCCCAGACGCGGGCTCGAACAGCTCAGCGGAAAACCCACCCACATCGGCGCTCGGCGATCTGGATCCCGGCTTTCGCCGGGATGAGCGGGTGAAAACTCAGTGCGCCTTCATGGTGTTGTTCGACCGGTCCGCGTCGGGCAGCCGGTGATCGGGGTCGATGGTCGCCTCGGCCACCGGGCCGCCCTCGATGGCGTAGGTGTGCTTGCCGGTCTGCATCCAGGTCTCGACGGGGATGCGGATATCCCGCTTCTGGCCGTTCTGGAGCGTGACCCTGAGCGTCGCCGGCAGCAACAACTGGCCGCGGTTCTCAACCGTAACCGAAGCGGCGCCTTTGGCCGGATCGTTCACGACGTCGGTCACCGCCATGTCGTGGGTCCAGTTGTTGAGGAAGTAGCCGCGCCAGAACCAGCTGAGGTCCTCGCCGCCGGCGCTCTCCATCTCGCGGAAGAAGTCGCTGGGCTTGGGGTGCCTGAAGGCCCAGTCGGCGATGTATTTGCGGAACGCCGGGTCGAACCGTTCCGGCCCCAGGATGTCCTCGCGCAGGAGCGTCAGGCCGAAGGCGGCTTTGAAGTAGGTCACCGGGTGCCGGTACTTCTCGCGGACCGTGTCGGCCCGGCTCAGGATCGGCGGCGCCTCGGGATCCTTGAGCAGCTCGGCGATCTGGTCGGCCGGCGTCCCCGCGGCCTCCGGCGCATATTCCCCGTCGCGTTTGGGGCCGTAGAGTCCGTTCGCGAAGTCGTCGCTCTCATAGACGTCGATGAAGGTGTTGATCCCCTCGTCCATCCAGGCGTCGCGCCGCTCGTCGGAGCCGACGATCATCGGGAACCACGAGTGCCCGATCTCGTGCGCCGAGATGAAGAACAGGGTCTTGGCCTTGTCGTTGATCCCGTCGAAGACGATGCCCGGGTATTCCATGCCGGTGGCCGGCCCCGCCACATTGATCGCGTTCGGCCAGGGGTAGGGATACCAGCGCTTGGAGAACCGCTCGACGGCGTCCTTCATATATTCAGTCGACCGGCTCCAGGCCCCCTCGCCGACGCTCTCCGGCGGATAGACCGACTGGGCCATGGCCGTCTTGCCGCCCGGCAGGTTGATCCGCGCCGCGTCCCAGACGAAGGCCCGGCTCGCGGTGAACGCCACGTCGCGGGTGTTCTCCATGTGGAACCGCCAGGTCCTGGTCCCCTTGGCCGGCGGGGTCGCTAAGACCTCCTGCGGCGTGCGGATCATCACGGTCTTGTCGCTGGCCTTGGCGCGATCCCAGCGCGCCCGTTGCTCAGGCGAAAGCACCTCATTCGGATTCACCAGCGCCCCGGACCCGGCCACGATCATGTCGCCCGGCACGGTCACCGCGTAATCGAACGCGCCGTATTCCAGGTAGAACTCGTTCGCCAGGTACGGCAGCGTGTCCCAGCCGCGCACGTCGTCATATACCTGCAGCCGCGGGTACCACTGCGCCAGGTCGTAGATGTCGCCCGACTTGTTGGGCTCCCAGGCCATCCGCCCGCCGAACAGGCCGGGGATCGTGAAATGATACAGAACATGGACCTGCACCTTGCCGCCGGCGCCCTTGACCGGCGCGGGCAGGTCGATGCGCATGCGGGTGTCGGAGACCACCGTGGTCGCGGGCTTGCCGTTCACCGTCACAGCGTCGATCTGATAGCCGTCGGTGCTGCTGCTGTCGCCCCGCCGGCGACCGGCGCCGCCGAAGGCCCCGGCGCGGCTGTCCGGGCGATAGATGTTCTGGTCCATCTGGAACCACAGAACGCCCAGGGCCTCGGGGCTGTTGTTCGTATAGGTCACCGTCTCGTCGCCGGTGAGCACGTGGGCGGTGGTGTCGATCTTCGCGGCGATGTTGAAGTCCGCGCGGTTCTGCCAGTAGGCCGGCCCGGGCGCGCCTGAGCCGGTGCGCAACGTCGTCGGCGGCGCCGGCAGGGTGAGCGGCGCGAAGGTCTTGAGAGGATCGTAGGCGGGCTGAGCCCAGGCGGCGCCCGCGACGCAAGACGCGGCCAGAAACAGAACGACGGACTGACGCAAGGTCATCAGGCAAGGCTCCCCGAACAAGCCATCCATCTCGCGCGACCGGGGCCGGGGCGCAACCTTCCTTTCCCGCGCAGCGGGAGAGGGGGACCGCCCGCCAAAGAGCGGGTGGTGGAGAGGGAAAGCCTCAGGCTCCGAGCCCTTTGCGCGATGTAGCAAACGCCGCGCTCGCCGCTCGCCCTTCCCACCATTCCCTCTTCGGGGAATGGTCCCCCCTTCCCGCGTTGCGGGAAGGGAAGGCTAGAGCCCGAGCCGGCCCGCCACCTCTTCCCCGATGGCCAGCGACGAGGTGAGGCCGGGGCTCTCGATGCCGAACAGCGCGACCAGGCCTTCCAGGCCGTGCATATCGGCGCCGTCGAGGCGGAAGTCCGGCTGCGGCTCGTCGGGGCCGTGCAGCTTGGGGCGGATGCCGGCGTAGTCGGGGCTGAGCGCTTCCTCCGGGACCTTGGGCCAGAACTTCCTGATATAGGCGGCGAACTCGCCGCGCATGGCCGGGTCGACGCTATAGTCGAGCTCCTCGACGTAGGTCAGGTTCGGCCCGAACACCGCCTGGCCGCCCAGGTCGCGGCGGTAGTGGGTGCCCAGCGCCCCGTGGATCGGCGGCGGATAGATCAGGTGCGCGAAGGGCGCCTTGCCCACAAGGCGGAAATACATGCCCTTGCCGTAGTGGCCCTTCGGGATCTTCGCGGCCGGAAAGCCCTCGATCGTCGCCGCCACGGCCTGGGCCGAGAGGCCGGGCGCGGTGACCAGATAGCGGCAGGTGAGCGCGGTTGGCGCCTCGCCGCCGGCGCGGACGCTGAAGCCGCCGGCCTCGAGCGGCGTCGCCCCCTCGAAGGGCGTCGAGGTCACCACCGCCCCGCCGCCGGCGCCGATCTCGCCCTCCAGGGCCAGCATGTAGCCGTGGCTGTCGAGGATCCCGCTCTGCGGCGAGATCAGCGCGCCCTCGCAATGCAGCTCCGGCTCCAGCGCCAGCGCCTCGGCCTTGCTGAGCCGGGCCATGCCCTCGACGTCATTGGTCCGCGCCTGTTCCAGGATCGCGTCCAGCCGGGCGACCTCGTCCAGGCTGGTGGCCACCACCAGCTTGCCGCAGCGGTCGTAGTCCACGTGGTGCTTGTCGCAGAAGGCGTAGAGCGCGCGCCGGCCCGTCACGCAGAACCGCGCCTTCAGCGAGCCGGTCGGATAGTAGAGCCCGCCGTGCACCACCTCGGAATTGCGCGAGGAGACGCCCTGGCCGATGGCGGCCTCCTTCTCCAGCACCGCGACCGTCAGGCCGCGCCGGGTCAGGGCATAGCCGCAGGCCAGGCCCACGGCGCCCGCGCCCACCACCACCGCGTCCCGCGAAGTCCGCGCCGCCGATGGCGAGGTTCCACGTCACCCGATTGATGCCCGCATTCTGCGGACCGGTGAGCCGGGCAACCGTGTCGCCCGCCGCGTTCACCACCATGACCCGCACCGGGCTCGTCACCGCCGACGCCAAACGATACTGAATCTCCGCGCCACTCGGTCCGCCCTCACCCTTCCATGGGCGCTGCGCGCGCGGCTCCGAACCCTGGATCATCTGCGCGTAGCTGAACGCGACCGTCGGCTCGAACAGGTATGCCGACGCCGCCAGCACGTTCGGCTTCATCTGCTGCAGCGGCGCGACTTCGAGAATCTGGATCGCCCGTCCGTGCGTGCCCGCGATCAACTCGTGATCGCGCGGATGAATCTGCAAATCGTAGACCGGCACCGTCGGAAGGTTCTCCGCGAGCGGGAACCAGCTGCCGCCCTTGTTGAGCGAGGCGAACGCGCCGATCTCCGTGCCGCAGTAGAGCAGGTTCGAATTCACCGGATCTTCGCGCACGACATAGACCGACCCCGGCCGGGTCGTCGGAAGATTCGACGCGATCGAGCGCCACGTCTTCCCCCAGTCATTCGACGCGTAGAGGTACGGCTTGAAGTCGTTCTCGCGGTGATTGTCGAGCGCTACATAGACGGTCGCGGAATCAACGTGCGACGGCTCTATGCTGCTCACGTGGATGACGGCCGGCGCGCCCGGGAATTTCCCGCCAAGATTCTCCCACGATCCGCCGTCGTTGCGCGTCATTTCGACTTTCCCGTCGTCCGTCCCCGCAAACAGCAGTCCGGGACGAATCGAGGACTCGTTGATTACGACGATGGTCGCGTTCTCCTCCGCGCCCGTCGCGTCACGCGTAATCCCGCCCGAGGCGTCCGGTGCGGCGTTGCCGTTCTCGTCGAAGCCGCTCGCGACACGAATCCAGTCAAGATTGTTCCCCGAGAAGTCCGGCGAGATCGCGTACGGCGCGTCGCCCTTCTTCACCGACTTGAACATCTTGTCGGCGCCGCTGTAGAGCACGTTCGGATCGTGCTTCGAGAGAATGAACGGCGTGTTCCAGTTCCAGCGCGTCGCGACGTTCGGGTCGGACATGGCCTTCTTCATCTTCGCGCGAATGTCGGCGATCTGCTTCTCCTGCTCTGCCGTCAACGCAGTACTGCCGTCTCCTCTGATTTGCTGGATCTGCGCCCCGTACGTGTTCACGCTGACGGTGCGCGCCTTGATGTTCGTGGTCACGCCGGTCGCGAGGTTCTTCCGGGCCATGTTGCCGCCCTGCGACTCGTAGTAGACAATGTTCGGGTCGTTCGGGTCCTGCGCCGTTTGGAGGCCGTCGGCCGCGAACAGCGCGAACCAGTCGGTCATCTGCAGCTGGCCGTTGCGACGCCGGCTCCAGCCGCACGACGAGCCGTTGTCCTGCAGGCCGCCGCACACGCGGTACGGAACCTGGAAATCGTAGCTCACGCCGTAGAACTGCCCCATCGCCATGTTGTTCAGCGCGTCGTAGTTGCCGCCGCGGTCCCACGTCTGGAAGATTCCCGCGTCGCCGACGATGACGAAGTGCTCCGGATCGTCGGGATCGATCCACATCCCGTGATAATCCTCGTGCTGCCCGAGCATGCCGAGGCGCCACGAGTGGCCGCCGTCATCGGAGAACTGCATGTCCACCGCGAGGCGGTAGATGCGATCGGGATTCTTGGGGTCGACGCGGATCTGCGAGAAGTAGAACGGGCGGTTGTCGATCGTGCTCATCCATTTCCAGGTCCTGCCCGCGTCGGTCGAACGATAGAGGCCGCTCAGCAGGCGCTGCGGCTTCTTGCCGCGGATCGAGTCCGCCTCGACCATCACGTAGACGATGTTCGGATTGCTGCGGGCGACCTGGATGTTCATGCGGCCCTTCGGCGTCTCCGGGAATCCGCCGCCCTTGATCTCGTGCCAGCTCGCGCCGCCGTCGGTCGTCTTCCAGAGCGCTGAGCCCGGGCCACCGCTCTTGAGGTACGCCGGCTTGCGCACGCGCTCCCAGCTTGCGGCGTACAGCGTGTTCGGATCTCGGGGATCCATGACGATGTCGACGAATCCCGCCTTGTCGCTGATGAACTTGCTCAGCGTCCACGTCTTGCCGCCGTCGACGGTCTTGTAGAGGCCGCGTTCCGGATTCGACGCCCACTGCGCGCCGAGCGCCGCGACGTACACAATGTTCGGATTGGTCGGGTGCACGACGATGCGGCCGATGTGCTGCGTCTTCTCGAGCCCCATCGACTGCCATGTGGTGCCGCCGTCGACGGACTTGTAGACGCCGTAACCCGGCGAGACGCTGTTGCGCGAGTTCTGCTCACCCGTGCCGGCCCAGATGATCTTCGGATCGCTCGGCGCCAGGACGATGTCGCCCATCGACGCGATCGGCGCGTGATCCCAGAGCGGCGTCCAGGTAGTGCCAGCGTTGACCGTCTTCCAGATGCCTCCCGCGGCGCCCGAGACGTAGAACACCTTGGGATTTCGCGGATCACCTTCGACGTCGGTGCTCCGTCCGGCCATGTTCACCGGGCCGATCGAGCGCCACTTGAGTGAGGCGAGCGTGGCCGAGTCGGGGGTCTGCGCGGAGAGAGTCGCCGCGAGACCGAGGAAGAGGGCCGGCAGCAGTCGAGAGAACGACACGCGCGTACGCATCTGATGTGGGGGCTGGAGTTAGTGTCTAGTCTGCACCCGAATCACGCGGCGGTGAGCTCACTTGTTGAATCATGTCAATAGAATGACAGCACTCATTAAGCAGCGCTTTCTGGCTATAGCGCGCGGCCGGAGTGTAGAAACAAACAGCCTTGCCACGGATTTCGCGGATAAGGGAAAGACGATAACCACCGGGTCAATCCTTTGGGGGAACTGCACTCGTTTCAGCGAGTGCTGTTCCCCCGAGATTGATCCGCGGTCATCCGCGGAATCCGTGGAAGGCTGTTAGTCCTTTGGTGCCTGATCAGGTTTTGCAATCCAACGGGCCGTTTTCCGCGTAAATCCGTGGCAACGCGTTGTCGTTGCTATTTGTAGATTCGCGCCACAACGAGTGCGGTGAGGATGATCGCCGTGCCGTCGAGCAGGATCTGGTGCAGTGCGAGATCGTACGCGATCGGCTGGATCGCGTAATACGTGATGAACTTTGCCGCCGGCACCAGCGCCGCGATTGCGAACTTCTTCGTCATGGACTTCCTCGCGGTTAACGGGAAAGCGGCGTGCCCAATAATGGGGCACGCCGCCTCCTCCAGCCATTCCCGGCGGGCTACTTCGCTGTTGGCGCTGTCACTCGCGCGCGCTCGAGTCTCGTGATGGTGCCATCCACGACGCCCATATAGACGACGCCACCCGGGCCCCAGCCTGCGATGACGCGGCCCGGCGGAATCAAGATACGGTCCTTGAGTTCTCCCTTGTTGCTGACCACGTCGTACACCGTGCCGCCGTTGACCATTTTGCTCGTGCGAATCCAGAGGTTCCCGTCCGCGTCGCCGCGCGATGCGCCCTGTCGAAACGCTGGGCGATAGTCCGGCATTTCGTTGAGCGACACGAAATTCAGTGGCAGCGAGACTCCCGACGGCGCGCCGCCCGCACCTCCGCGCCCGCCCATGCTGAACGTCATGGCACCGCCCTCCGCCTGCGGGCGCTGACGCGTGCCGGCCTTGCCGGTGTCCGCGCTGGCCGCCTTCGAGTCGGCACCCGACGACCCTGCTATCCGCGCCATCATCGTGGCGCGCTGCTTCTCCATCACGATCCGCGTGGAGTCGATGATCGCCGTCTTGTCCTCGTCGGTAAGGCGCTGCCAGTCGAACGGAAGCTTCTGACCCGCGGTCATCTTGCCGTCCGGGCTCACCAGATCCACCCGGTAGTCCTGCCCGCGCACGATGGCGACGGTGCCGTCGGACAGCATCGCCCAGTCGTCGGTCCAGGGCATCGGATTCACGGTCGACGTGACCTGGATATTCCCGGTGTTCTCGTCGCGCGTCATGTTCATCTGGATCTTCGGGATCCGGAACGTCGCGGCGGTATCCACCTTTCGGGTCTTGAGATCGACCCGCACGACGAATGACGACTCCGGAAACGTCGGCAGCTGGAACTGTCCCGGCGTAGCCCCCCTGGAGGAGTTCATGGCGAACCGCTGCTGCGCCCGATAGACCAGCCGTCCCTGCATGTCGAATCCCGGCGTTCCATTCGGACCACCGATCAGCGCCATCACCTCGTTTGGAAGCGGCGCCGCCATCGTGCGTACGATCTTTCCGTTCCCGTCGATCACGAGCATCGAGATCGACTGCGGATCCACGAACAGCGTGGAGTCCCCGCGGAACGTCACGAGGCCGCCGAGCGTCGAGCCGTACGCGTTCCCGGTCGCGCTGGTCGAGTCGGCGACGACGGTAAAGTTCTTGAAGGTCGAGTCGAACAG
>PLEH01000227.1 GCA_003136395.1 Phenylobacterium sp. | reverse complement strand
GCAGGCGCGTCCAGCAGATGCGTGGCTACACCCATTCCCGTGCGAGTGGCTGACGCGCCAACCGCAACTACCCGGGCCACTCTGATGGCCGTGGCGTTCGGCAAGAATGTGGATTGCGTCGTCGGGGCGGACATGTCGGCCCGTTGCTCTGTCGACGGACAATCCGTGGGTACGGCGGCCGCCGCGCCGGAGATGATCGAAGCTGGGCGAGCATGGCGCGGGTCGCGCGCGGTCGTGCAGGCCCGCCCGCCTGCACGATTGGCTTCGGAATAGGATCGCGGCGGCCACGGCCGTTCTTGCCCCAGGATGCGCGTGTGTTTTCGCCATGACGGGGCGAAGCCTGACAGCTGGCGTCTGATGATCCCCGACGGGTATCCGCATATCTCGGGTGGCGGATAATCGACATCCACAAGGTCCGCTTTCGGGCGCGGAGGCGATGACCGCTTTCGACCCTGAGCGGACCTTCGGAGAGCCCACTTACCGTCACGGCCGTTGAACCGCCGGGGGGGCAGCATGGAGATCCCTTGGGCCGCTGGCTTGGGTGCCTCAGAAGGTTGACCTAGGTCAAAACGAGCGCCTCACGCCCGTGATACGGAAATTGTGGCTCGGCGGTTCGCCGTCGATCCTGTTGTGGTCCATCCCCCCGAGGGACCATAATAGTGCCCGCCGTGAGCCTCGCTCCGGCGGGCTTCCTTTTGCTCCATGGCTCCTTGTGGGGCGGTCGGTACCCCAGGTGATCGCCTCCACGCCCGCGCAACGGATTCATTGCCGATGACTTGGGTGGACGCCGCAGTACGCCCCAGAATACAAGGCCGACACCACCAAGTATGACGCCGCACGCAATGCCGGTGGTCAGGCATTAACGTGATTGAAGAAGCAGAACGTCTGCATGCCCCGTCGTCGTCCCGATCGCGCCCAGGTCCTTCGAGCCCGCCGAGTTTGGTGGGAGCGCAATGGCACGTTTGTGCGCGGGGTCGCACTCGGCGTTGGCTTCTCCCTGCTGAGCGTTTGGATGCTGGCCTCAGTCGGGCTCCTAAGTTTCCATGGTCGCGTTAACCCCTGAAGCTAGGTTCAGCCCGAACCACTGTCCGTATAGAGGTCGCGCCGGTGAACGTCCGCTTCTCGGCGTCGAGCTAAGGACCGGTTTCGACCCATAGCGGACACCGGGAGCGGCCGGTCCGAGGCGTTAACTGTACGCCCCGGCCGGGGGCGAGGGGGTTTTGGCCCTGTCCGGACCGAATGTGCGGCCGGGCGCAAATGCCACCAGCTCGTGCTCGTCTGGGCCTTCTCTCAGCACAATTCTCCACGTCGGGTAGGCAAGCACGGGCCTAGCCGGCGTGCCCAGGGCGAAGGTGACGAGGGACAGGTATCTGCTTCCGAGGCACGAACGGGAGCGATAGGCCAACCACGCCACGCCCTGACCATCGATGATCAGCGATCCATTCTGCGAGACACCAGGCAGCCCGAGAGTTGCTCCCGGCCAAGGCTCAATGGAAATCCTTGCAGTCGCGATGCAGCCAAGCCCTTCGTCGAGGCCCAGCAGATCAACAGGCAGCGGCGCGCGGTCCCCCCGCAAGTCAGGGCCGGCGAGCAGCATGGCCATCGGCCGGCCTCGCTCGTCTCTCGCCATGCCCACGGCCAACCACAACGCAAAGCCTGCGTCGATGATGAGGATATCCCCTGGGTTCACGTCGTTCGGAGAAACAGGCGTAGCGAAACGCGTTCTTGTAAAAGCCATGCCACTCCCCCCGACCCGAACTGGGATCATGCGCCAGCTTAAGTACGCGATCCACCCTCTCCAGACGTTCGGCAGGTCGCTTACGGGCGTGGAAGCCATGATCACTTGCGACCCATCGCGGACGTTGAGTTCGCACCGGTACAGGCGGGGACTTGGTCGCAAGGATCGTTGATCTCAATCAAGACGCCCGGTCGCTGATACCTCGCACTCCGAGAAACATATGTCGTCTTTCCGACAATATATTTCAGAATACGGCATTCGCTTGATCTGAATCATCTTTTCAGTTTGTAGGGCTCATATGACTGCCGCCCAATCCCCCTGGGCGGCGAACGATGTCGCCATATCGGATCATGTTGCTAACGGCAGACGGCGGCGTTCATGAAGAAAAGGTGATCGAGTGTGCCCACGACGACGAGGCAATTGACCGAGCGGGCGTGGTTGTTGAAATCGATCGCGGCTTGGAGGCGCGAGCTGGCGATTCTGCTTTCAGCGTCGCAGGGTGCTTTCCCCCGCAACGACCTGTTGGAAGGTCCGGTTGCGGGAACAGAGCCTTTGACCGCTTTCGACCCATAGCGGTCGTTCGGCATATCGTTCTGAAGCTTCAGCAGCCGGGGCCGCGGCACCCCATGGTCACGTAGGTTTCCGACACGACGCGCCACGCGCCCGAGGCCTTCGTCCAGTGGGCGAAGTATCGCCCGAACGGCCGCGCCTCCCCGGCGGGTTTGTGATCGATCCCCTCCCAGCGCCCGCTCTCGGCGGCGCGCAAGACGCCCTTGCGCACACCGATCTGCACGTCGGCGGGCGTGCGGACATAACGATCGTGGCCCGGCCTTGCGAACTCCTCGACCCAGCCCTTGCGGTTCTCCGCGGCGCCGCGCTCGATGCTGCTGTCGCCGCCGATGGTCACATAGTCATCCGCGGCCAGGGCCATGGCCCCATCAACGTCATGGGCGGCAAGGGCCCGGTTGTTCGCCGCCCTCAGGCCCAGGATGGCGCGCCTGTCTCCCGCATAGGTGTTTGGCTTCGATGGGCTTGAGGCGACTGGCGACGCTGACAGGCTGAGGGCCGCCAAGATTAGGCCCACTCCGACTCGAGACCATGCCATGCAGCGCTCCCTAAACCGCGACGCCGGCCGTGGGAAACGGTATGCGTGGCAGCTCTACATTGACGAGTGGGGCTCTCGTCCGCGATCCATCCATAGCCGACGTTGAGCGGGTCTGCTTTCGGCCGTTGCGCCTGAACGTCCGCATTAGGGCGCTAGTCCCAAGACCGCTTACGACCCAAAGCGGACATCCAGGAACGCTGCTACGCAGCGCAAGCGTCGCCGCGTTTCCACGGCGACGGTCACCTATGCTTCCGGAATAGCTCTGCGCGAAGACAGCCTTGCGACGGGTCAGGTCTTTGTGAGATTCCCTGCAAACAGGGAGCTCGCTCAACTTGTCGCACCAGGCTGTTCACGACCTCCTTTTCCCCTGCGGAGGAGGGGCCATTCCGCTACGGCAACTGTCAGTCCCGCTAGAAAATCTGCATGGCGGCGCGGGGCCATATCGGCTGCATGTCCCACCACACAAGTGGGATTTCAAATGTCTGAGTTCATCCGGCGCCTAAAGTTCGCCGGCGTCGGTCGCCTGTTTGCCGGAACGACGCTCACAGCCATCCTCTTAGCGGGGGCGCCCGCCCAGGCGACCGACGGCTATTTCGCCACCGGCTACGGTGCGCAGTCGAAGGGCCTGGCCGGCGCCGGGCTGGCCTACCCCAAGGACAGCCTGGCCCTGGCCACCAATCCGGCCGCCGCCACGACCCTGGGGAACCGCTGGGACGTGGGTGTCGACATCTTCACACCCAAGCGCAGCGCCGCCTTCCGAGGGACGGGGCTGGACCGCAGCTTTGATGGCGACGGCCAGCCCATCGCCTTCATCCCGGAGGCCGGTTGGGTGCGCCAGGTCGGCGACCGGCTCGCCGTTGGCCTCGTGGCCTACGGCAACGGCGGGATGATCACCGACTACAAGTCCAATCCCTTCGCCCGTTACGGAGCGACAGGCCAGGCGGGCGTGGAGCTGCAGCAACTCTTCGTCTCCCCGACGATCGCCTACAGGTTCGCCGAGGGCCAGAGCATCGGGCTTGCGGCCAACATCGCCGGCCAGACGTTCCGCGCCCGGGGCCTTGGCCCCTTCGCCGCCTTTTCCCAGTCCCCCACGAACTTCACCGACAAGGGTGTCGACACCGCGTGGGGCTATGGCGTGCGCGCCGGCTATCTGGGGCGGCTCACGGACCGGCTCTCGCTCGGCGCGTTCTGGCAGTCGAAGACGAGCTTCGATGCGTTCCGCAAGTACCGCGGGCTGTTCGCCGAGGGCGGCGATTTCGACGCGCCTTCGACCTACGGCGCGGGCGTTGCGTTCAAGGCGACGCCCCGGCTCGACCTGGTGGCCGAGTGGCGGCGGATCGAACTCAGCAAGGTCAAGTCGGTGGGGACGCCGCTCGCGGCCCTGTTCGCCGGCCGGCCGTTCGGCGCCTCCGACGGGCCCGGCTTCGGCTGGCGTGACGTGGACGTGGTGAAGCTTGGCGCCAACTACTGGGTCAATGACGCCTGGCAGGTCCGGGCCGGCTATGACCACGCCGGCAATCCGATCCCTGCAAGCCAGACCCTGCTGAACATCATCGCGCCTGCGGTGGTCACAGACCAGTTCGCGCTCGGAGCGACCTGGTCCGGGCCGTCCGGCCTGGAGGTCAGCGGCTATGCCCAGTATTCGCCCAAGAAGACCGTGCGCGGCTCGGGCTCGATCCCGGCGATGCTGGGCGGCGGTGAGGCCGACATCTCGATGAGCCAGGCAGTGGTCGGGGTCAGCCTCGGCTGGAAATACTGAACCGGAGCGAGGAACGCGCCATGCACCCCTTCCTGCAATCCCTGATCGGCGGCGGCCTGATCGGCGCCGCCAGCGCTGGCCTGCTGCTCACGAATGGCCGGATCGCAGGGGTCAGCGGCATTCTGTCGAATGCGGCGGCGTTCCGGCCGGGCGTGTGGCGATGGGCCTTCCTGGGCGGTCTACTGGCGGTGGGCCTTGCGGCGTCGCTCTTGGGTCACGCCGCGCCCCCGACCCTTTCCAACGCCGGCCCCGGCATACTGATCGCCGGGGGCCTGCTGGTGGGCGTCGGAACACAGCTGGGCAATGGCTGCACCAGCGGCCACGGCGTCTGCGGGCTCTCGAACCTCTCCCTGCGCTCGCTCGTCGCCACGGCGACCTTCATGGCGACCGCCGGGCTGGCCGTCTTCGCGTTGCGCCATGGCCCCGCGCTCCTGGGGCTTGTCCAGTCATGAGGGCGATGAGCGCGGCCCTGTTCGGGGCGATCTTCGGCGTGGGCCTCCTGCTCTCGGGCATGCTCGATCCAGCCAAGGTCCTGGGCTTCCTCGACGTGGCGGGCGCCTGGAACCCGCAACTGGCCTTCGTCATGGGGGGCGCCATCGCGGTCGCATTCCCGGCGTTCCTCATCGCGCGGCGACGGGAGCGGACGCTGCTGGGCGATCCCTTGACGCTGCCCCCTCGGCTGGGGCTCGACCGGGGACTGGTCGGCGGCGCGGCGTTGTTCGGGCTGGGCTGGGGATTGGTGGGCATATGCCCCGGCCCGGGGATCGTCCTCCTGGGTTTCGCCGGACCTCCGGCCTGGACCTTCGCCGCGGCGATGGTCGCGGGCGTGGTCGTCGCACGCGGCGCGGTGCCGGTATCGCCAGGCTGAAGCCCAATTCGCCGCGCGAAGGGCAAACGGTCTTGGGTCTAGGGGTGGCGCGCGCGTACCACCGAGAAATAGCTCAAGGGGCGCGGCTGTATGTCCGCTTTCCCCCCATAGCCGCCGTTCGCCAGGTCCGCTTATGGTGCCGATCCAATGACCGGAGTTGGCGCGAATCCGTCATTCGCTGGGGTGTGTAACTCGACGAGTCAGCCGCAATTCGGTATGTTTTGGCCGTCCAACGCAGTATCGCTGAATAGGCGGTTGAAGACGATAGATGGCGAAAGGTCGAAAAAAATTTCGCTCCAGATTTCTCAATAAAATCAAACGCCCGAGGAATTGTCAGTTGGTTGCTCGGGGGGACGGGCGCGAGCAGACGAAAAACGTCGGAAAATCAATTACCTAATGACGCTGCGCACCATAGAGTGGGAGTAAGCGTTGCTGTAGAAGTGTAATGATATCAAAGAGTTATGAATTCTCGTTTACTATCGGAGCTAATGATTCACGCGCTCTGCTTCGAAAATCGCCAGGGCTCAGCCCTCCAAAGCCCGATCGCGGAGCGGCCAAGACGGATAGGTTGACGGTAAACGTGTCGGTATTTTTCCGCCAAAGAACGACTTCCGCTCGACCGCCGAACATCTTCGCAGCCGCTTGAGAGCTATCCGCACGAGAAGCATACTTGCCGGCGAAATTTGCATTGGAGCGGACCGGTGACGACATCGCGCAGATCCACGCCTCGGGCCAACACCAAGCGCGGCGAGCGCGAAATTCTGGAGATTGTCACCCGCGTCGCTGCGTGGGCCGGTGGCAAGCACCAGGCAATGGCTTGGTATCGCGCCGAGCCGATCTCCGCCTTCGGTGGTCGGACGGCGGAATCGCTGGTGAAGGCCGGGGAGGCGAGGGCCCTTCGTGACTACTTGGACGGTCTCAGCAGGGGCGGCTTCGCGTGAGGCTCCGAGGAATGGCTCACGGGGCGATTGACCGCTTCTGACTCTGGAGCGACCTTCGGAAGGTCCGCTCTTGGGACCGAGGTCAACGTCCGCTTTCGACCGAGGCTGTGTGGAAACG
>PLEH01000074.1 GCA_003136395.1 Phenylobacterium sp. | reverse complement strand
CCCGCCGCGCCTTTCCTGCCGGCCGCGCCGACCGCCGCGCCAGCCGCCGCCGCGTCCACGCCAGCAGCGCCAGCCGCTACGCCCTCAACCAGTCCGGTGGTCTGGAAGGTCGCGCCCGGCTCCAGCCTCAACTTCGCGACGACCTGGAGCGGCGATGCGGTGCAGGGCCGGTTCAACAGCTGGAAGGCCGACATCCTGTTCGGCCCCGACGCGCTCGACAAATCGAGGGTCACCGTCACCATCGACATGACCTCGGCCAAGACCGGCGACGATCAGCGAGACGCCTCCCTGCCGGCCGCCGACTGGTTCGACGCGGCGACCCATCCCAAGGCTGTCTTCACCGCGGCCAAGTTCGAGAAGACGGGCGAGGGCGCCTATGTGGCCCATGGAACCCTCGACCTGCGCGGCGTGAAGAAGCCAGTCAACCTGCCGTTCAAGCTGAAGATCGTCGGCGACAAGGCCCAGATGTCCGGCGAGACCAGTCTCGACCGCACGCTCTTCGGGGTCGGCCAGGGCGAGTTCGCCGCCACCGACCAGGTGCCGGCCAAGGTCACCGTCCGCGTCCAGCTGAACGCCCAAGCGATCAAGGCGAGCGACAAGCGGTAGCTTCGCCACGATCAACGGTGGCGCGCGACATTGACAGGGGAGAGCGAGCGCCAGAGTTTGGCGCCAGCTCCACCCTAACCCCGGATGTGACGATGAAATCCTTAGCCTTGGCCGCCTGCGTGGCGGTTAGTCTCGGCGCCGTGGCCGTCGCCGCCGCGCCGGCTCTCCCCGCCTACGTGACGGCCGCCGTGGCCGACAAGGGCCGCGATGGCGACCGCGCCGCGGACGAGCGCCGCCACATCGCCGAAGTGGTCGCCTTCTCGGGCGTCAAGCCCGGCGACAAGGTCGTCGATCTGATCCCGGGCTCCGGCTATTTCACCAAGGTCTTCTCCAAGATCGTGGGGCCCAAGGGCCACGTCTTCATGATCTGGCCCAATGAATACGCCAAGGAGGCCCAGCCCGACCCGGTGAAGAACGAGGCGCTGGCCAAGGAGGGTTATCCCAACACCTCGGTGATCCTGCAGCCCGGCGCAGCCTTCGCGACCCCGGAGCCGGTGGACCTGGTGTTCACGGTCCAGAATTATCACGACTATCCTGACAAGTTCATGGGCAAGATCGACCCGATGGTCTTCAACCGGGCGGTCTTCAAGGCGCTGAAGCCGGGCGGGACCTTCCTGGTCGTCGACCATACCGCGGAGGCCGGCTCCGGCATGCGCGACACCGACACCCTGCACCGCATCGACCCGGCCATCGTCAAGAAACAGGTCACCGACGCGGGCTTCGTCTTCGAGGGCGAAAGCAAGGCGCTGAGGAACCCTGCCGACGACCTCAAGAAGCTGGTCTTTGACAAGGCCATCCGCGGCCACACCGACCAATTCATCTACAAGTTCCGCAAACCCAAGAAGTAGGACGAGCGCGCCGCGGCGGTGTAACCAGCCGCCGTGGACGCCACCGCCGATATCGCGAAAGCCGCCGCCGCCCTGAAGTCCGGCGGCCTGGTGATCCTGCCGACCGAGACCGTCTACGGCCTGGCCGCGGACGCCGCCAATCCGCGCGCCGTGGCGGCGGTCTACGAGGCCAAGGGCCGGCCAAGCTTCAACCCGCTGATCGCCCATGTGGCGGATATCACGACCGCCCGGCGGATCGCCCGCTTCGACGACCGCGCCGAGCGGCTGGCGGCGGCGTTCTGGCCCGGGCCGCTGACGCTCGTCCTGCCCATCGCCGACGAGGCCGCGGTCTGCGACCTTGCCCGCGCGGGGCTCGACACGGTGGCGGTCCGCGCGCCGGGTCACCCGCTGGCGCAGGCCCTGCTGAAGGCGTTCGGAGGGCCGCTGGTGGCGCCGTCGGCCAACCGCTCCGGCCGGCCGAGCCCCACGACCTTCGCCGACGCCATGGAGGAGACGGGCGCCTCGACGGCCGCCGCCCTGGACGGCGGTCCCTGCGCCATCGGCCTGGAGTCCACCGTGGTGGCTCTGCTCGACCAGCCGCGCCTGCTTCGCCCGGGCGCCGTGACGCGCGCCGAGATCGAGGCGCTCATCGGCCCGCTGTCGGAAGCCGAGGCCGACGCCCGGCGCTCGCCCGGCCGGCTCACCCGCCATTACGCGCCGAACCTGCCGTTGCGCCTGAATGCCGAAGAGCCGCGCGGGGATGAGGTCTGGCTCGGATTCGGACCGCGCGGCGGCGCCGGCTTCAACCTCAGCCCGGACGGCGATCTTACCGAAGCCGCCGCCAACCTCTTCGCCTATCTGCGCGCCGCGGACCGCAGCCTGGGCGCTGCCGGCATCGCGGTCGCGCCCATTCCCGACACCGGCCTTGGCGAGGCGATCAACGACCGCCTGCGCCGCGCGGCGGGGTTTGTGGGCTAGGCGCGGGGCGCTAGACTGTCCGAATGACCGCGCCTGTCGCCGCCGATGTGCTCTCCCGCCTGAAGGCCGTGCTCGGCGAGGGCGGCTGGAGCCAGGATCCTGCGCGGCTCGCGCCCAAGCTCCTGGAATGGCGCGACCGCTGGAGCGGCGAGACGCCGTTCCTGGCGCTGCCGAAGACCACGGCGGACGTGGCCGCGGTGGTGGGCATCTGCGGCGAGGCCGGGACGCCGATCACGACGCAGGGCGGCAACACCGGCCTCGTGGGCGGTCAGATCCCGCAAGGCGAGGTGTTGCTCTCCACCGAGCGCATGCGGGCGATCCGCGAGAGCGACACCTTCGACGACGTGCTGGTGGCCGAGGCCGGGGTGACGCTGTCGGCCGTGCACGAGGCCGCGGCGGGCCTTCGGCGCCGCTTCCCCCTGGGGCTGGCGTCGGAGGGCTCGGCCACAGTCGGCGGCGTGGTCTCCACCAACGCCGGCGGCACCCAGGTGCTGCGCTACGGCATGACCCGCAACCTGGTCCTGGGCCTGGAGGCGGTGCTGCCGAACGGCGAGGTCTGGAATGGGCTGAAGCGCCTGCGCAAGGACAACACCGGCTATGACCTGAAACAGCTGCTGATCGGCGCCGAGGGCACGCTGGGCGTGGTCACCGCCGCTGCCCTCAAGCTCTATCCGGTGATGGCCTCGCGGGCGGTCGCCATGATCGGGGTCGCCGATCCCGAGACCGCGCTGAAGCTGCTGGTGCGCGCCAAGGACGAGACCGGCGGAGCCGTCGAGGCCTTCGAGCTGATGGGCCGCCTGGGCGTCGAGTTCGCGCTCAAGAACATCGCCGGGACCCGCGATCCGTTGGCGCAGGCGCACCCTTGGTACGTGTTGGCGGAGTTCTCCTCCGGCGAGCCGGGCTCGGCCGAGGGGGCGATGGAGCGTTTCCTGGCGTCGGGGCTCGAGGACGGCCTGATCCGCGACGCCGTGGTCGCCCAGACCGACGCCCAGGCCAAGGCGCTCTGGGCCATCCGCGAGAACCAGTCGCCGGCCCAGAAGCCCGAGGGCGCCACCTGGAAGCACGATGTCTCCGTGCCGGTGAGCCAGGTCGCGGCGTTCCTGGCTGAGGCCGACGCGGCCATGCGGGCCTTCGCGCCCGGCTGCCGCATCGCCGCCTTCGGCCATATGGGCGACGGCAACATCCACTACGATGTCCTGCGCGGCGACGGCGCCCCCGACGCGCCGCACGCCGCCCGGCGCGACGAGGGCTCGCGGATCGTCCACGACATCGTGGCGTCCATGGGCGGCTCGATCAGCGCCGAGCACGGCCTGGGTTCGATGAAGACCGAAGAGGCCCGGCGCTACAAATCGCCCGTGGAGATCGAGGCGCTCACAGCCATCCGCAAGGCGCTCGATCCCAAGCGGATCATGAACCCGCGGGTCCTGTTCTAACTCAGCGGGTCATGGGGTATTGGCTTCGTGTCGCGGACGCGGCAAAGCATCAGAGATGCTGATCGTCCTCTCGCCGGCCAAGTCGCTCGATTTCACCGCAGCGCCCCAGTCCGTGGCGATGACGGCGCCTGAGCTCACCGACCACACGGCCGAACTCGCCAAGGTCGCCAAGACGCTGCGGGTCATCGATCTGAAGCGGATGATGGATCTCTCGGATTCGCTGGCGAAGCTGAACCGCGAGCGGTTCCAGGCCTTCCAGCCGGACAGCGAGGATGGCCTGCAGGCGGCCTTCGCCTTCAACGGCGATGTCTATCTGGGTCTGCGCGCCCGCGAGCTTGACCGCAAGGCGCTGGCCTGGGCGCAGGACCGGGTGCGAATCCTGTCGGGCCTCTACGGCGTGCTGCGGCCGCTGGACGCCATCCAGCCTTACCGCCTGGAAATGGGCGTGCGGATCAAGACCAAGCGCGGCATGAGCCTCTACGATTTCTGGGGCCCGAAGATCGCCGAGACGCTCGACGCCGCGCTCTCCGGCCACAAGGAACGCACGGTGGTGAACTGCGCGAGCCAGGAGTACTTCGGCGCCGTCGACCGCGCCGCCCTGAAGGCGCCGGTGATCAACTGCCGCTTCCTGGAAGAGAAGGACGGGGAGGCCCGGATCATGTCGTTCTTCGCCAAGCGCGCCCGCGGCGCCATGGCGCGTTTCGCCATCGACAACCGGATCGAGCGGGCCGCCGACCTCAAGGCCTTCGACATCGACGGCTACAGGTTCCAGCCCTCGCTCTCCAGCGATGAGGACTTCACCTTCGCCCGGCCGCAACCGCCGCCGGTCGCCGAAACGCGCGCGGCCCAAATACGTCTTCAAACGAAGGCCAAGCTCAAAGAGGAGGCCTGACCATGGCCGTGGACTATCACCTCGAGGGCCAGGTGGCCGTCATTACCGGCTCCACCTCCGGCATCGGCCAGGCGCTGGCCACCGCGCTCGCCGAGCAGGGCGTCAACGTCGTGCTGAATGGCTTCGGCGACCCGGCCAAGATCGAGGCCGACCGGATGGCGATCCAGAAGAAGACCAACGCCGCAGTCCGCTACCACGGCGCCGACATGACCAAGCCCAAGGAGATCGCCGACCTGATCGGCTATGCGGTCAAGGAGTTCGGCCGCCTGGACATCCTGGTGAACAACGCCGGCATCCAGCACGTGGAGGCCGTCGAGACCTATCCGGAGGAAAAGTGGGACGCCCTGCTGGCGGTGATCCTGTCATCCACCTTCCACGCCACCAAGGCTGCGATCCCGATCATGAAGGGCCAGGGGCGCGGGCGGATCGTCAACATCGCCTCGGCCCACGGCCTGGTCGCCTCGGCGTTCAAGGCCCCCTACGTGGCCGCCAAGTTCGGCGTGGTGGGCTTCACCAAGGCCTGCGCCGTGGAGCTGGCGCGCACCGGGATCACGGTCAACTGCATCTGCCCCGGTTATGTGAAGACGCCGCTGATCGAGGCCCAGGTGGTCGACCAGGCCAAGACCCGCGGCATCCCCGAGGACCGGGTGATCGAGGACGTCATCCTGGCCGCCCAGCCCAACAAGACCTTCGTGCAATACGGCCATCTGGCCGGCCAGCTGCTCTATCTGGTGTCAGACGTGGGCGCCTCGGCCACCGGCGGCTCCTTCGTGATCGACGGCGGCTGGACCGCCCAATAACAACCAAACAGCGGAGGATGCGGTCATGGCCTACAAGCCGTTCGACCTGACGGGGAAGGTGGCGCTGGTCACCGGCGGCAACAGCGGCATCGGCCTTGGCATGGCCGACGCCATGGCCCAGGCGGGCGCCGACCTGGTGATCTGGGGAACCAACGCGGCCAAGAACGCCGCGGCCGAGGCGCAGCTCAAGGCGCATGGCCGACGGGTGATGACCCAGAAGGTCGATGTGGCGGACGAGCATGCGGTGACCGCCGGCTTCGTCGAGGCCGTGGCGAAGATGGGCCGGGTCGACACCGTCATCGCCAACGCCGGCGTCGGCGGCGGCGCCCCGTCGTTCTCCGAATTCTCCACCGAGCAGTACCGCCGGGTCCTGTCGGTGAACCTCGATGGCGTCTTCTTCACCTTCCGCGAGGCCTGCAAGCACATGGTCGCGCGCGCGGCCTCAGGCGACAAGGCCGGCGGCTCGCTGGTGGTGACCTCCTCGCTCAGCGCCATCGACGGCGCCGCGCGCAACGAGGCCTATGCCTCGACCAAGGGCGCGGTGATCTCGATGATCCGCGCCATCGCCGTGGAGCACGCCCGCTATGGGGTGCGCGCCAACGCCATCCTGCCGGGCTGGATCGCCACCGACATGACCGCCGGCGCGCAGGGCAACGACAAGTTCAACGACGCGGTCATCAAGCGCGTGCCCTTCCGCCGCTGGGGCGAGCCCGAGGACTTCGGCGGCATGGCCGTCTACCTGGCGTCGGACGCATCCAGCTTCCACACCGGCGACAGCTTCCTGATCGACGGCGGCTACGCGATCTTCTGAGAAGGAATGGCCCATGACCCTGCACACCAAACTTTGCGATCTGCTGGGCGTCGAGCACCCGATCATGCTGGCCGGCATGGGCGGGGTCTCCTACGCCGAGCTGGTGGCGGCGGTCTCCAACGCCGGCGGCTATGGGGTGCTGGGCATGGCGGGTCGCTCGCCCGACTTCATCCGCGACGAGATGCGCAAGGTGAAGTCTCTCACCGACAAGCCGTTCGGCGTCGACCTCCTGGCCGCCAGCCCCGACAGCCTGACGGCCTCGGTGGAGATCATCTGCGAGGAGGGCGCGTCCGCCTTCGTGGCCGGACTGGGTGTGCCCATGCCGATCATGGAGCGGCTGAAGAAGAGCGGCCTGAAGGTCATGGTGGTCTGCGGGGCGGTGAAGCACGCGGTGAAGGCCGAGCAGGCGGGCTGCGACGCGGTGATCTGCCAGGGCGGCGAGGGCGGCGGCCATACGGGCCTGGTCGGGACCCTGCCCCTGGTGGCGCAGGCCGTGGAGGCGGTGAAGATCCCGGTCGTGGCCGCCGGCGGGCTATACGACGGCCGCGGGCTGGCGGCGGCGCTCAGCCTGGGCGCCGTGGGCGTCTGGATGGGCACGCGGTTCATCGCCTCCCAGGAAGCCCACGCCGGCCAGATGTACCGCGACGTGATCGTCGAGGCGACGGACGAGGACACCATCCGCACCCGCAGCTACTCCGGCAAACCCATGCGGGTGAAGAAGAACCCCTACGTCGAGGAGTGGGAGAGCCNNGCGGATCATGGCCGAGGCGGAGGCGGCCATCGACCGGGTCTCGGCGCTGAGGACGAAAGCGCCAGCCTAGGCGCAGTCCGCAAAGGCTGAGGAGCCGATGTTGGCGGCGATCCGACCGGGCGGCCGCTTCTGACTCATCGAAGACATTGCGAACGTCCGCTTGTGGGCGCAGATGTCCCGTCGGACGCGATCCCGGGAGGGCGACGAGGGTCAGCGGCCTCTGATCACCCCCACCGCGACCGGCTGGCGCGTCTGGGCATGAACGATGGCGGCCGACTTGTCGCCCGTGAAGGCGACGTCGATCATGCAGGCGTCGAGCAGCGGGCCCTCCTTGACGCCGGCCTCGTTGCAGATGGCCCTGACGCGCTGCGCGAGCTGCGGCTCGAGATCCTTCGGCGTGAAAGGTCTCGTGGGTATGCCCGACTCCTTCACGGCGCCGCACGCGTTCAACAGGGACTGCGGCGGCTTCACACGCCAGCTCTCGCCGTAGCGACGGTAGAACTCGTCGAAGGCGAACGGGACCTTCATGACGGCGCCCTGACGGGTCGAGACTTGGCTTGCGACGTTGCCGGCGTTGACCAGCAGGCCTTGCGCCTCAACCGGCCACTTGCCGAGGCCCACGTTGACGTCGATGTGGCTGCCGATCACGGCGGCCTTCACCCAATCGCCGCTCTCGCCGCGAATGAAGTACGCGTTGCCGCGCAGCGCGACCTGCGTGCCGTCGGCGAGGAGCTTCACGCCGCCGTCCTGCAGCGGCAGTTCGTGTCCATCGACCACGAGGCGCTGTGGCGAGAGGCAGACCGCGGCCGTCGTCTTGCCCACGCGGGTGGCGATGGCGGAATTCACCGCCGCATTGGGCCAGGTCGGCGCGCCGGAGACCTGCCGGGCCTGCACCACAAAGCCAAGCTTGGTGCGCAGCAGCTCAAAGTCGCCCGTGGCCTGGAAGTCATAGAGCAACCCGCTGAGCGTTGTCAGGTGAGTGTCGCCCACCGTCGTGGCCGCCGCGCAGTTGGCGAGCCCCCCAGCGGTGCTTTCACTAAAGATCACCGCCGGGCCGGGCTGGGTTCCGACCGGGGCGCTGGGTCCGAAGCTCAGGCTGTTCTTCTCGGCCGTGAAGCCCTGCGCGACGCAGTTGGGCGGCGCATGCCCGCCATAGTTGATCCGCGTCCGCGTGGTCAGAGCCGCATTGTTGTTGAAGCTGGCGGTGCCGCCCGCGCCATTGCTGTCTCCGCCATCGCCCAGGATGTTGAATTCGGAGATCGTCCATCCGGACGACGCATTGACTGAATTGTCGCCGTTACGTTTGAAGGCGACGCCGCCAATGGTCATGGTGATGCTGTCGGCGCCGGCGGTGGCTGTGCCTGTGAGCGAGACCTGGGTGAGGTTGGTGACGGGGACGGCCGTGGTCCCCACCGCGCCGCTGGTGTTCGTCAGCTGTACGCAATGGTTGTGGCCGGGGCTGGTGGGGAACGCTTGGAAGTTCGCGGGGCAGGCTCCATCGAAGTTGATCAGCCAATATTGAATGAAGGCGCGATGGTTCGACGGGTTGTTCTCGAACACGAACTGTTCCCACCCGCGGCAGCCCGCGTTTGGCGACGAGTTACATGTCGTCGTGGTAAAGAAATCCGTGTTGATCTGCAGCGTGTAGGTGTCCGGATGCGACGCGCCGGCGTTGCCGATCGGGCCGCTTTCGCTCGTCACACTGTTGGCGGCATCGAACGAGCCGATGGCCGAGGAGATGACGCCGCTCGGCGCCTGGGCGGCCACGTCGTCGCCATTGCCGACGGTGAAGGGCACGATGCCGGACTTTGGCGCCATGGGGTAGTTGGGCGCGTCGACGCAGGGAACCTCCTGCCATTCCACGGACGGGAACTTCGCGGTGAAGCAGCCCTTCTTGGGCGCCGCCTTCTGACTGATGGCGTTGCGCCACTCGGCCTGCCGCTGGAATTCCTCGGCCGACAAGAGGGGGATGACCTTGGCGCCTGCGCCCGTTCCCGACGGGGTCTTTTCGGACGAACAGGCCGCCAGCGAGACGACGGCCAAGGCCAGGGCGGCGGCGATGAAGCCAAGTCGTTTTGCGGGAACACTCGAAGTCATTCTAGCCTCCCATCGAACGTCGGACGCAGGCCCTCAGGGCCGATTCCTTGTCGATCAGGTCGCGGCGGAACAGCTTCGCGCTGGCTCGGGCTACTGGAAAATGCGCCAACCGCGCGTCACGACGCCCCAACTTCGCTTGCAAGCACATCCCGCGCGTCCGTCATCGAACGGCGATCTTCAACGTTCTCCAGACACAACTAGAAGTCAAGATTCTCAATAAGACTCGCGTTGAGGTGTAGTCGAGCTAGATCGTCAGTCGTCCGCGAGGGGTGGGCAGGAGGGCGGAGCGCTCAGGGTCCGCAATGTCCGTTTCCCACATTCCGGACCGCAGGCGGCGTCGGCTGTAGGCCGGGACGGCGAACGTCCGGAATCGGGCAGGCCGCCAATGTCTCTTTCTGGCGCATGGGCGACGCTCGCTGCGGCGCCTGAGCCGCAGCGGCAATGCCCGTCCAACCCACCCCATGCGTTCAAAAACTTGACAATAGCCTCGACCTATGTTCTTGTTTTGTGCCATGTCCGACGCCGCCGCAACCGCTGAACGCCGTGAGGAGATCCTGGGCGAATTGGCCGAGTGGATGCATGCGGCTGCGCGCGAGGCGCAGCGGCGGTTGCTGGCGGCCGAGACGACGGACGACTTCGCCAAGCTGACCGCCTCGCTGGCCAGGCTGGCGCGCGGCGTGCGCCAGTCGATCCTGATCCACCGCAAGCTGGAGGCCGAGCGCCTCGAGGTGGACCGCCGGGCGGACGAGGCCGCGGCGGGCGCGCAGGCGGCCTCGGAGTTCGTCCCGCGCCACGTCAAGCGCGTGCGCATCCGCACCGCGATCACCCGCCATGTCTGGAACGAGCTGGAGGACGAGGAGGAAGCGGAGCTGTTCGGCGACGACCTCAACGCCCGGCTCGACGAGCTGGAGGGCGAGGACGACTTCCTCGATCGGCCCATCGACGACCTGATCGCGCGGCTCTGCCGTGACCTCGGGTTCGACCCGCCGGTCGCCGCCTCGACCGCGTCGCCTCAGGCCAACGCCCAGGCCGCACTTCATGCATGCTCCGGGGCCGCGCCGCCGCAACGCGTGGGCGAAGCCGTCCTCGCGCCCGACTCCTCCTGATACGCCTTCTCGGCCTCCGCGCCAGCGGAGGCGCCCATGGGATTCAACCACGGAAGACGCGGAAAATCGCGGAAAGCGCGGACGTCTTCTGCGTCTTCCGCGCCCTTCCGCGTTGTCCGCGGTTCAAATGACTGAGCCTCCGCTATCGCGGAGTCTCCGAAGTCGGCGTGCTACGGCGCGATTCTCCCCTTCGGGGGAGATGGCGCGTAGCGCCAGAGGGGGCCGGGCCACAGGCCCGGTGGGGGGAGCTGTCAGCGAAGACTCCTTCAGGAAGTTGCGGAACTCGCCGATGCAGCCGGTCCAGGTCAGCGCCTGGAGGCGAAAGTGCTCGTAGGGGTCGTCGGCGAACAGCAGCGTTGAGTAGATCAGGTGCGGCCGGCTGGTCCGGTCCTCGAAGACGCGGCAGGTCGCCGAGGTCTGGTTGAAGGCGTTCACCTGGGCGAAGCTCGGGCCCGGCTTGTCATCGACATAGTCGAACTGCACGGCCTTGCAGGCGCGGCCCTGGGCGTCGCACCCGGCGAACAGCAGGGTGAAGTTGGCGGCCAGGGACTTGAAGTCCAACAGCACCGTGTCGGCGTCCTTCTGCACGAGGCTCGCCTTGCCGCCGCCGGAGTTGAGCACGGCCATGACGCTCGCCGGATTGCGCGCGTCGAAGTCGGCCACCGGCGAGGCGAGGGGCTTGGCGGGCGCGGGCTTCGGCGGAGCGGGCTTTGCGGCGGCGGGCGGAGTCTTGGCCGCGGGCGTCTTCGGCGCGGCGGGCTTGGCCGCGCCCATCGCCAGCACGGCGGCGGCGATCAGGGCGGTGGTCTTCCAGAGCATGGCCGAGGGCTATCAGACCTGGCATTTCGGCGCGAGCCTAGTGTCCCGATTCCGAAGTTCGCAAGCGCTTGCGGTCGGCGCCGGACGAACTTCGGAATCGATGAGGACACTAGCAAGCCTATGTTTTCCTAGTGTGCTTCTTTGGATTTGAAGTTCGCTCGGCGCTTGGCCCTGGATGCGGCGAACTTCAAATCCAGCACACTGGCCTTGCCGGTTTCCGTGGCGCGCGACCCGGTCCGGGGACTAAACTCCGCCCAAATTCGGGGAGAGTTTCATGATCGCCACCATCGTCGCCGGGGTTTTCCTGGTGCTGGCCGTCGTGGTCGCGCTCGGGGCCATCAAGATCGTGCCGCAGGGCCAGGAGGTCACCGTCGAACGGTTCGGCCGCTACACCCGAACGCTGAAGCCCGGCATCAGCTTCCTGACCCCCTTCGTCGAAGGGATCGGACGGCGCATCAACATGATGGAGCAGGTCCTGGACGTGCCGCGGCAGGACGTGATCACCAAGGACAACGTCTCGGTGCAGGTGGACGCCATCGTCTTCATCCAGGTGATGGACGCCTCGGCGGCGGCCTACCGGATCACCAACCTCGACTTCGCCATCACCCAGCTGACCATGACCAACCTCAGAACCGTGGTCGGCAACATGGAGCTGGACGAGGTGCTGTCGCAGCGCGACCAGATCAACACCCGCCTGCTGGACGTCATCGACCAGGCCACCAGCCCCTGGGGCGTCAAGGTGGCGCGGATCGAGATCAAGGACCTGCAGCCGCCGCCGGACATCACCAACGCCATGGCCCGCCAGATGAAGGCCGAGCGCGAACGCCGCGCGGTGATTACCGAGGCCGATGGCGAGAAACAGGCGGCGATCACCGTGGCCGAGGGCCAGAAGCAGTCGGCCATCCTGCAGGCCGAGGGCCGTCGTGAGGCCGCCTTCCGCGACGCCGAGGCCCGCGAGCGCTCGGCGCAAGCCGAGGCCAAGGCGACCGAGCTGGTCTCCAACGCCATCTCCGCCGGAGACGTCAACGCCATCAACTACTTCATCGCCCAGAAGTACGTGGAGGCCTTCGGCAAGCTGGCCGAAAGCCCGCAGCAGAAGACCGTCATCGTGCCGGCCGACATGGGCTCGCTGGTGGGCTCCATCGCCGGCATCGGCGAGCTGGTGAAGACCGCCATGGCCGAACAGCATGCGCCGCCGCCGGCCGCGCCCAGGCCGCCGCGCGGCGGAACCGCCGTGCCGACAAAGGGAGCCTGAGCCATGCCCGACCTCGCCACCCTCTATGCGACCCACCCGGTCTGGATATGGATCGCGCTTGGCGCGGCCCTCTTGGCCGTCGAAGTGGCGACCGGCTCCGGCTGGCTGCTTTGGCCCGCCGCCTCGGCCGGCATCGTCGCGGTGGCGGTGGCCTTCGGCGGGCTCGACCTGGCCCAGGCGGCGCTGGTCTTCGCGCTGCTGACCATATCCCTGGCCCTGCTGGCGCGGCGTTATGTGCCCAAGTCGCTGTTTCGTCCGGCAGCGCATGACATCAACGACAATGTGGCCCGGCTCGTGGGGCATCAGGGCAGTGTCGTGGGCGCCTTCAAGGGCCGCAGCGGCCGGGTGTTCATCGACGGCAAGGAGTGGGCCGCCGAGCTTGACGAGGGCGAGGCGCTTGAGGCCGGCGCCCGGGTCGAGGTCACCGGTGTCTCAGGGGCCCACCTGAGGGTCCGCAGCGCCTGAGATTGGTGCATCTTGCGACGCGGAGGAAGCCCACCACTGTTCGCTAAGCCGTTGGAAGTGCGTCAAAGTTCCCGCAAGGCCCACCCTCGTCTTGACCCTCGTGGGGTTCATGGCGCTTATGTGCGCCGACGGGCGAACGCCCCAATTGAACGTCCAGGAGAGATCGAAGTCATGAGGCCAATGAGATTAGGGCTGCTCGCCGCCCTTATCGTCGCTGTGATGGCGCCCGCCGTGGCGATGGCCCAGCGCTTGCCGACATCGGGCGGGGGGAAGGTCCCTCCGGTCAGCATCAGCGCCCAGTCGCGCAAGGACGGGATGAAGGATGCGCCCGCGCTCCTGCAGGCCGCCGGCAATCCCTGCCAGCTCTCCGACGCCCGCCTGGCGGGCACCGTCGCGCCGGACAAGAAGACCGGCTCACTGGGCGGCAAGGTCTATGAGATCGCCTGCGGCGAGGGCAGCGTCGGCTTCATCGCCATGGCCAACGTCACCGGTCCGCCGGTCCTGCTGAGCTGCGTGCTCAACAACTATCCGTCGGACATGCCGGCGGCCCCTCCCAATCCCTGCATCCTGCCCACCAACCTCGACCTGCGTCCCGCCCTGCTGGCGTTCGCGAAGAAGGCGAAGGTTCCCTGCGACCCTGACCGTATCCGTGGGGTCGGCGCGAACGCCAACAACACCTTCTACGAGGTCTCATGTCCCGACGGCGCGGGCTATATCGTCGTTGGCGCCTCCTCGCCGCTCGACATCGCCAAGCCGGCGACCATGGCCAACTGCCTCTCCTATGACGCCACCGACACGGCGCTCAAGTGCAAGCTGAATGAGCCCGCCAAGCGCCTTGCGGCGGCGGATCACCTCGCCACGCTCGCCAACAAGTGCGAGCCGAAGGATCGCCGCTACATCGGCCTTCTGACCGACAACACCGAGGGCTATGAGTTCGCCTGCAGCGACGGCAAGGGCTACATCTACAAGATCAACTCCGCCGGCGCCGTCGCCGAGACCCTGGATTGCGCCAAGGTGAGCGCCGGCAACTGCACGCTCACCGACACCCGCGCGGCGACCGCCGAACAGGCCGGCCTCTACTCCAAGCTCGCCAAGAACGCCGGCTCGACCTGCGTGGTCACGAAATACGCGATCTTCCCGACGGCCGGCGACAAGGAGGTCGTCGAGCTGGTCTGCGGTGACGGCAATGGCGCTATCGGGATGTTCCCCGCTACCGGCAAGGGCGTGGTCCTGGACTGCGGCCATGCGCTGGTCGCCGGCTACAAGTGCAGCCTGGGCAAGGTGGACTACGCCGGCCTGACGGCGGACCTTCGCAAGTTCGACAAGAAGGAGTGCACCGTCTCCAGCGTCGGCCAGCCGCTGAAGGCGCCTGACGGCACGATCCGCCTGGAGGTCGCCTGCTCCGACGGCTTGCCGGGCTACATGATCCAGTTCGCCGATCCGCAAACCCCGAAGGACGCCGTCGCCTGCAGCTTCGCCGGCAACTGCGTCCTGCCGACCAACAAGAAGAAGGGCTGATCCGGCGGTCCCCGCTTTCCCTCCCCTTCATGGGGAGGGTGGCGAGCGGTAGCGAGACGGGTGGGGAGGTCGCGCTCAGGCGCCGACTCAGCACGCTGGCCCATACTTCCCCACCCTGGCCTTCGGCCTGTCCCTCCCCATGAAGGGGAGGGCAGGTCAGATGACCGCTTCGATGAACATCGGGCCACGCTGGGCCATGGCGCCGGCGAAGGCCGTCTCGAAGTCCTCGGCGGTCTCGCACCGCACGGCGGGCAGGCCCATTCCCGTCGCCAGGGCGACGAAGTCGATTCTCGGATCGCCGAGCTCCAGCAGCTTCTTCGCTGAGGGTCCCGCGTCGCCGGCGCCGGTGCGTTGCATCTCGATGTTGAGGATGCGGTAGGTGTAGTTGGCGAACACCACGACGGTGATGTCGAGGTTCTCGCGGGCCATCGTCCACAGCGCCTGGATCGTGTACATCGCCGCCCCGTCGCCGTTGAGCGAGAGCACCTTGCGGTCCGGCGCGGCGACGGCGGCGCCGATGGCGAGCGGCAGGCCGATGCCGATCGCCCCGCCGGTGAGCGCCAGGACCTCGTGCGGCCGCGCGGTGGCCGCGGCCGCGGCGACCCCGGCTCCGGAGGTGACCGAGTCGTCGCAGACGATGGCGCCTTCGGGCATGTGCCGGGCGATCGAAGCGCCGACCGTGTAGGCGTTGAGCGCGCCCGCGGGCGCGGCGTCCGGCAGCTTCAGCGGCTGGGCGGGACCTTCCTTCGGCGCGGCCAGGGCGTCGGCCAGGCCCGCGAGGCCGGCGATGGCGTCCTCGGCGCGCTCGGCGAGCGTCAGGGTCTCGCAGCCCTCGGGGACCAGGACGCTCGGGCGGTTCGGATAGGCGAAGAAGGCCACCGGCATGGCGGTTCCGGCATAGACCATCAGGTCGACGCCCTCGAGCTCGGCCAGGGCCATCTCGCCGAAATACGGCATCCGCTTGGGCGCGAAGGCGCCGGCGCCGCGGGGCGTGCGGGCGATGAAGGTGTCGCTGTAGACGGTGACGCCCACAGCCTGCAGGCGGGCCGCTTGCGTGACCCCGGCCGCGAGGCAGGCCTGGCCGCCGATCAGGACGACAGGCTTCTTGGCGGCCTTGATGGCGCGGGCGGCGGCCTCGACCGCCGCGGCGTCCGGCGCCGGCCGCACCGGCTTCTGGGCGATGACCGGGTCGCCCCCCTTGGCCTCGTTGGGGGCCGGGAGCCAGGCGGAGTCGGCCGGCAGGATCAGGCTGACCGGGCCGCCGGGCGGGCCGTAGCTGGCGGCCACCGCCTCGGCGGCGAGGCTGGCGACCGTGTCGGCGCTGTCGGCCGACTTGGCCCACAGCGAGTTGGGCTTCACCAGAGTGGCGATGTCGGAGTTCAGCGGCGCGTCGTACTGCCGGTGATAGGTGGCGTGGTCGC
>PLEH01000078.1 GCA_003136395.1 Phenylobacterium sp. | reverse complement strand
AGCGCCTTGGCGCAGGCCTCCTTGGCCGCGAAGCGCTTGGCGTAGGAGGCGGCGCGGTCGGCCTTGCGGTCCGAGCGGGTGCGTTCGAGTTCGGTGAAGATGCGGTTCGTGAAGCGCTCGCCGTGCCGCGCCAGGGTCTTTTCGATCCGGCGGATGTCCGACAGATCGGAGCCGAGGCCAATGATCACGCCGCGCGCACCGCTCGGGCCTCGTCCATGAGCGCGCGCATGCGCTGGATGGCGGGGCCGAGGCCGATGAAGATCGCCTCGCCGATCAGGAAGTGGCCGATGTTGAGCTCCATCACCTCGGGGATGGCGGCGAGCGGCTTGACGGTCTCGTAGTCGATGCCGTGGCCGAGGTGGACCTCCAGGCCCAGGCGATGGGCCTCCGCGGCCGCGGCGCGGATCTTTTCCAGCAGCGGCCCGGCGCTCGGCAGGCGGTCGCGCACGGCCTGGCAGTAGGCGCCGACGTGCAGTTCGACCACCTGGGCGCCGGCGTCGGCGGCGGCGGCCACCTGGGCCAGGTCCGCGTCGATGAAGCAGGAGACGCGTATTCCCGCGTTTGAGAGCCTGGCCACCACGGGGGTGATGGCGTTGTGGCCGCGGACCACGTCGAGGCCGCCCTCGGTGGTGACCTCCTCCCGCCGTTCGGGGACCAGGCAGGCGGCGTGCGGCAGGTGGGCGAGCGCGATGGCCTCCATCTCCGGCGTCACCGCCATTTCGAAATTGAGCGGCCGGCCGCGGCGCCTGGTGATGATCGCGAGCGCGTCGATGTCGGCGTCGGAGATGTGGCGGCGGTCCTCGCGCAGGTGGGCGGTGATGCCGTCGGCGCCGGCGGCCAGCGCCATCTCGGCGGCGCGGACGGGGTCCGGATAGCCCTCGCCGCGCGCGTTCCGGACGGTCGCCACGTGGTCGATGTTGACGCCCAATCTGAGCTTGGTCATGCGCCCTCTTCCCCGCTCATCCCCGCGAAGGCGGGGACCCATAGGGCATGTGGGAAATGGCGCCGCGGCATCCAAGCCTCCGATTCAGCTTGGGTCCCCGCCTTCGCGGGGATGAGCGGAACCGGGGGCACGCTCAAGCCCTGAGCCTCTTGGACCCCGGCTCCTCCGCCGGCAGGGCGGCGAGTTCGGGCGGGATGGCGTCCGGGGCGTAGGACGGGACGTCGAGGGTGGCGAGCGCCACCAGGGGAAAGCCAACGTCGGCCTTGCCGCCGGAGCGGTCGACGATGCAGGCGCAGCAGAGGACGACCCCGCCCGCCGCCTCGATGGGCTCGACCGCCTCGCGGAAGGAGCCGCCGGTGGTGATGACGTCCTCGATGACCACCACCTTGGCGCCCGGGGCGATCCTGAAGGCGCGGCGCAGCTTGAAGTGGCCGTCCTCGCGCTCGACGTACATGGCCGGCACGCCCATCCAGCGGGCGGTCTCGTAGCCGGGGATGATCGCGCCCACGGCCGGCGAGACGATCACGTCGGGCTTGCCGAACCGGGCCTCGATCTTCTCGGCCAGCGCCTTGCACAGGCGCGCCGTGCGCTCCGGGTACTGGAAGACCAGGTTCTTCTGCAGGAACATGGGCGAATGCCGGCCGGAGGCCAGGATGAAATGGCCTTCGCGCAGGGCGCCGGCGCCGCGGAATTCCTCGAGGACCTGTTCGGTGTTCATGGACCCCAGATAACGCCCTTTGGGTCGGCTCGAAAGATGTCGCCTGTTGCAGCCTTGCCCGGCGCACCCTTAGGTGCCGACATGCGCCGGATGCTGATCGGTCTTGCCCTCGTCGTGATCGCCTGGATCGCCGCCGGCGCGGTGATGGTCGCGAGCGCCGGGACCTTCACGCCCAGCGGCGTCTATGTGGACATCGGCGGGCGGAAGCTGCGGCTGGTCTGCGCCGGGCCGCCGCAGGCCGCCAATGGCGACAAGCCGACGGTCTGGATGGAGGCCGGGGCTTTCGGGCTGGCCGCCGACTGGGCGGCGATCCAGGAGAAGCTGGCCGCCAAGGGGCTGCGCTCCTGCGCCTATGACCGCGCCGGCATGGGCTGGTCGGACCCGGGGCCGAAGCCCAGGGATTCCACCGCCATCGTCGAGGACCTGGAGAAGCTGATCGCCGCCTCCGGCGAGCGCGGGCCGTTCATCCTGATGGGCCATTCCATGGCGGGCCTGCACACCCGCCTCTTCGCCGGGCGCAACCCCGACAAGGTCGCGGGCCTGGTGCTGATCGAGGCCACCACGCCCGAGCAGATCGACAATCCCGGCACGACCCGGTTCCTGAGCGCGTTTACCGGCATCTCCCGGATCGCGGCTGTGTCGGCGACCCTCGGGACCACGCTGCCGCTCTACTACAAGGCCGGCGACCGGATCGGCCTGCCGCCCCAGGGCTCGGCCGAAAAGCGCCACGCCTATGTCTCCGGCCGCCACGCGCGGACCGCGGAGAACGAGGTGGTCAACTGGCGCAGGAGCGCCGGGGAAGCCAGGCTCGCGCCGCCCTACGATCCCAAATGGCCGGTGGCCGTGGTGGTGGCCGGCGGGCGCGGGCCGGGGCCGGAGTGGAACGATGCGCGCCGGGTTCCGGAGCGGGCGTCGGCGGCGGGACACTTCGAAGCGGTGGACGGCGCCTCGCACACCACCATCCTGGGCCAGACCTATGGCGAGGCCGCGGTGCGCGGCGTCGAGCACGTGCTGGCGCATCTGCCGGCGGCCACCCGATGAGCGCACGGATCTGGGCCGAGCGGCTGGGGCTCGCGGCGGCGGCTTGTGGCGCGCTGGCCATCCTGGGCTTCTATGCGAGCCGGCTCGGCATGCCCCTGCCGATCTTCGCCGGCGACGAGGCGGCCTATCTGCTGCGGGCGCTCTATCCGCCGGAGATCATGGCGGCCAACCCCTACGTGGCCAACGTCAACAACGGCGTGCACCTGAGCGTGATCCGCGCGGTCTACGAGATGGGCCTGCCGTTCGTCGTCGCCGACCGGCTGGTCAATGCGGCGGCCTATCTGGGCGGGCTCCTCATGCTCTGGCGCTCGAGCACGGCGCGGCTGCCGCGCGCCGAGCAACTGGCCCTGGCCCTGATCGCCCTGGCGTTCCCCTACTACCGCTTCGCCTTTTCGAACCTCGCCGAGGGGCTGTTCGTGGGCGTGTTCGTACTGCTGCTCCTGGCGACCGGCCGCTGGTATCGCAGCCAGCCGCTGTTCCACGCGTTGGTCGCAGGCTCCGTCGCCGCGGCGCTTGTGCTGGTCAAGCCGAACGGCATGGCAGTGGTGGCGGCCCTCGCGGCGGTGGCGCTCCTCGACGCGGCGGCGAGCGGCGGCTGGCGGCGGCTGCCCTTGCGCGTCCTGGCCTTCGCCGCAGCCTTTTTCACGGTCGGCAACCTCATCCAGCTGGGCGCGCAGGAGCCCGCCAGCCATCCGTTGGCGTTCTTCGTCGGCGACTTCTACAGCGGCGACCTGGCCCTTCGCCCGGTTCCGGACGCCGCCGGCCTGGCCGCCCTCTACCTCGGCTCGATGGTCGCCGCCGTGGCCGTTCTGGCCGGGGCGCCGATTGTGATCGGGCTCGCCGACCTTTGCGGCCGTTGGCGTACGGCGCGAGGCCGGTTCATGGCCGACGGCTGCGACCTGGTCTTCGTCCTGGTGCTGCTGTCGATGGCCGCGACGCTGGTCATGGTGACATTGTTCACAGTGAGGACCGCCTGGACCCCCAGCGAGAGGCTTCGCCTATGGGGCCGCTACTTCGAGTTCTTCGCGCCGATGTTGTGGTTGGCCGCGGCGCGCGCCCTCGCGCAACCGATGGGGCGGCGGACCGCATGGGCCTGCGCGGCGGTGATGTTGGCGGGGCTTGCCGGCCTGCTGGCGAGCCTCCAGGCCGGCATCGTGCTGTTCCCCTGGGATTCCAGCGTTCTGACGGCGTTCTTCCAGCCCGACCCGGTACGCGCGCCGTTGGGCGATGGCCCGCCCTACCGTCTGCTGGCCTCGGCCGCGACCGTCGCAGCGGCAGCAGCCCTGCGGCTGGGGCTGCGCCCGGCGCAGGCCGGACTCGCGCTGACTCTGGCGCTCGCGGCGCTGTCCACCCGACTGGACCACCTGTGGATTGGTCCGCTGGTGCAGTACCGCTACGCCTTTGAACGCGACGTCCGCGCCCTTTCGCCCATGCTTCCGCCGGCGCCGGCCGAGGTCGTGCTGCTTGCCTCCGATGGCAACGACGGCCACTTGGGATTCCTGCGCCTGAACGCCCGCCCGCTGGTCTATCTGGGCTCCCCCTCGCTGACCCCTCCCGGCGTCTTAGTTGCGGCCGCGGCCGTGGTGGTATCGGGGCCAGAGACGCCGCCCGGCGGCCCATGGGTCAGGACCTTCAAGGGCGAGAAGCTGTCGGTGTTCCGACCGGCGACAGGGCGTTGAGATCGGCCCTTGTCGCCGCCGCCCATGCCTGAAAGCCTGAGCGCATGGCCGTCGCCACCGACACCCTGACGCCCAGCGCGGACCGCGCCTTCGCCGGGCACCCCGTGGGGCTGGCCTATCTGGCGTTCATGGAGGCCTTCGAGCGGTTCTCGTTCTACGGGATGCAGGCGCTGCTGGTGCTCTACATGACGAGCCAGCTGCTGCACGCGGGCCACGTCGAGCATGTGGCGGGGTTCGCCATGTTCCGGGCGGGCTTGGAGCATGTGTTCGGGCCGATGAGCCCGCAGGCGGTGAGTTCGGAGGTGCTGGGGCTCTACGCCGGGCTCTGTTCGCTGACCCCGGTGTTCGGCGGAATGGTCGGCGACCTGGTGCTAGGCCAGAAGCGCGCGGTGCTGCTGGGCGGGTTGCTGATGGCCTGCGGCCACTTCCTGATGGCCTTCGAGGCGCCGTTCCTGCTGGCGCTGGCCCTGCTGATCCTCGGCTGCGGCCTCCTGAAGGGGAACATCTCGGCCCAGGTGGGCAACCTCTACCGCGGGGCGGACCGCAGGCGCGCCGACGCCTTCCAGCTCTTCTACATGGCCGCCAATGTGGGCGTGTTCGCCGCGCCCCTGGTCTGCGGGACGCTGGGCGAGCTGGTGGGCTGGCACTGGGGGTTCGGGGCGGCGGGCGTCGGCATGCTGATCAGCCTGAGCATCTATCTGGCGGGCTATGGACGCCTTCCGCCCGACAGCCTGCCGCCGCCCAAGTCTGGCAAAGAAGGGGGCGAGCTCAGGGCCAAGACCGCGCGGCTGACCCGGGCCGATGGTCCGGCTCTGGCGGGCATGGGGGTGCTGCTGGTCGTGGTGGCGCTGTTCTGGGTGGCCAATGGCGAGGTGCTGAACGCCTACATGATCTGGGCCAAGGCGAACCTGAACCGGCAGGTCGGCGGCTTCACGGTCCCGACGACCTGGCTGCAGTCGGTGAGCGCCATCGTCGGCATCGCCATGGCGCCGGTGCTGATCGGGCTCTGGACGGGCCAGGCGAAGCGCGGGGCCGAGCCCTCGGCCCTGGGCAAGATGGCGATCGGCTGCGGCCTGGCGGTCGTCGCCTATGGCTGGCTGGCGCTGGCCGTCGTGGTGACCGGGCCCGGCAAGGTTCCGCTGATCTGGGCGCTGGGGTTCCACCTCCTGGTGCAGACCGGCTATCTCTTCGTCTATCCGATCGGCATGGCGCTGTTCAGCCGCGCCGCGCCGCCGGCGATCAACTCGCTGATGATCGGGATCTACTTCCTGTCGGTGTTCGCGGGCTCGCTGCTGGTGGGCTGGGTCGGCCAGTTCTACGAGCGGCTGAGCGCGCCCGTCTTCTGGCTGCTGCACGCGGGCGCGGCCGGGCTGGCGGGTGCGATCCTCCTGGTCCTGTGGCGGCCTCTCAGCCGGGCGCTCGCGCCGCGGGCGACCTAACGCCCAGGACCCGTTCCGGCCTGCGACGCGGCGCCTCAGCGGGACGGACGGCGTTCACCATCCTTCCGCCGCAGCGCCTGTTCCGCCCGCCGTGGGACCCTCATCGTCAACGGCTCTTAACCGCATGGAATGATCGGCGGGCCTATGAGTAGGCACGGTGGCGCAGGAAGCCTCGATGCCCGCAAGGGCGCGGGGCCAGCCACCGGATCCGGGCCACCGAACCACCGTCGCCCGACAAGCGAAGCGAGAGACCCGCGTGGCGCCGCCTAACGAGAGACGATCTTTTCCAGCGGATCTCCCGGAAGGCCTGAAGCCGCGCTTGCGCCTGTTCCTCAGTGTCGACCTGGTGGGCTCGACGGCGTTCAAGCAGCAGGGCCAGGCCTGGCTTCCAGTAATTCTCAATTTTTACCGTGACTTCGACCACTGTGTTCACAAACAGTATCGGGCGTTCCGCCAGCGCAGCAACTCGATCGTGGCGCCACCGGAATTCTGGAAAAGCAACGGCGACGAGCTGCTCTACACCTGCGACCTGGTCACCCAGGAACAGGCGGTCGAGGCCATTCACATCTGGCTGGACGCGCTCAACGAGTACCGCTCGCTGATGGGCCCGGAGCCGGAATGCCTGGACGTGAAATCCACGGCCTGGATCGGGGTCTTCCCGGTTCCAAATTCCGAAGTCTTTTTCCGCCGCGGCGGCGTGCAGTTCCGCTCCGACGCGGCGGAGGACGCGATCCTGCTGCAGTCGGAGATGCGCGACCAGTGGTACGGGGGCAAGAACCGCCAGGACATCGTGCGCGACTTCGTGGGCCCTTCGATCGACACGGGCTTTCGGCTGTGCGGCTGGGCGAGCCCCAGGCGGCTGATCATCTCGGTGGACCTGGCCTTCCTGCTGACCAGCTCCAACGCCGCGACGAACGATCCGCTGCCGCTGCATTTCAGCGGCCGCAAGGCCCTGAAGGGGGTCATCGGCAACGCGCCCTACCCGGCCATTTGGATCCCGGTCGGCGTGGGCAAGGATCTGCGCGACGAGAGCTTGGGCCGCCACCTGGCCGACCCGGAGGTCATCCGCTCATACTGCGAGGCGGTGATCGAGCAGAACTACAAGGTGATCACGCCGCTGTTCCTGGCCGACGACCTGGACGACGACAATTTCGGCTGGGCGCCGCCCTTCATCATCAACCAGATCATCCACTACTGGCGGGCTGAGAAGCAGTACCGGGATGCGGCGTAGGACGCAGCGGCGCGTCAGCGGCCTGACCTAACGACAACCGCTACCGGTCCCGGCCGCCCTGCGGTAAGCTTCCCCGACACGTGACGGCTGTGCGGGGTGACCGGCATGCTTGCAGAACTTCTGGCCCTGTTCGCGGCGGCCGCCCCACAGGCGGCGTCAAGCGCCGCCCCGCCCAGGACCGTCTCGGGGGTAGTGGTCACGGCGACCCCCTCGTCCCACATAGCCGACCACCCCGACGCCACCGTCAACTCCGCCGGGGGCTCCGACGACGCCGCCGGCGACGCTGTCGCGNNCGTGACACTGTCATGCCGGGTCGACGCCCATGGCCTGGCGGAATGGTGCAAGGTCGTCGCCGAGTCGCCGGCGGGTCAGGGGTTCGGCCGCGCCGCGCTGGAGATGCGGCCCACCTTCAAGCTGACGCCCGTGCAGGGCCCCGACGGGCCGATCACGACGATGATGACGGTCAATGTCGGCTTCAAGGCGCCCGCCACAGAGTTCGACTCAGACGGAACGGGCGCGGCCACTGCCGCGAACACCATGGGCGCAGCGCCCGTGGTCAGCGGGCCTGTCCATGGCAACCGGCTGCAGATGCGCGCCGTGGTCATGGTGGACAACCCCGTGTGGGTCGCGGCGGCCAATTTCGACGACCTGGCGCGGGCCTATCCGGCCAGGGGCGGCGGGGTCGAGGGCTACGTCGCCGCGCACTGCCAGGTCGTGCGCTCGGGCCACGACGCCGGCGCCCTGCAGCACTGCCAGCTCATCAAGGAGCTGCCCAAGAACCAGGGCTTCGGCCAGGCGGCGCTCAGCCTGATGCCGAAGTTCCGGGTCATGCCCGCCGTCCTGGCCCGCGCGCCCACCGACGCGCCGCTGTGGGTCGACGTGCCGGTCCGCCTCACGCCGCCGCAGACGCTCGCCGAGCGCACGGTCAAGGCGCCGATCTGGCTGCTGAACGTCGATCCGGACGTCGCGCCGCGCGCCTTCCCGCCGGAAGCCGCCGCCAAGGGCCTGACCACCGGCCGAGGGATCGCCCGCTGCACGGTGGCCGCGGACGGGACCATCGCGGCCTGCGTCCCCGAGCCGGGCGACCCCGACGGCCTGGGCTTCTCGGAAGCCGCCGCAAAGCTGGCGACGGCCATGCGGATGAACCTCTGGTCGGCCGATGGCGCGCCGGTCGAAGGCGGCGTCGTGCACATCCCGATCCGGCTCAACCTCAAGGCGGCCGGCGCCGACTGAGGCGTGTGCTCGCAGATCTGGCTAGGTCCGCCGAAGCCGTCGTCGGCTGTTCAGCGAATCGTTTCCTTCTCCTTGGGCGCCGAAACCCGGAGCGTCCTGGTCTGGGCCTTGGGCTTTGGCAGTAGTCGGAAGCGCGTCTGGCACCAGGCGAAGTCAATGCCCACATCGAGCAAGGCATCGGATCGTCCGCACGGGCAGGCGAATTCCATGACCGCGATGACACGGTAGGTCTCTCCGGCCTGGAGGGGCACCGGCCTTCCCGTGACATGGTTTGGGGCGGCATTGACGCATAGAACCAGATCGCCAGGGCCGACAGCGTCGCTCATAGCTTTCATCCACTACCCTGGGGGAAGATTAGACCCTGACCCGCAAGGGGCAAGGACCGGAATCCACCCATCCTGGTCATACAGAATGTCGCTTGCCGGCCGCGCGCGGCCTGGTCCGCCGCCTGCGCGGCTGCCGCCGCGATCCCACGAGTACGCAAACTAACCCTTCCGGCGATCCACCGTCTCGACGCTGGGGTTGGCGCGCAGGGCCGCGGCGATGTGGGTCAGGTGGCGGGCGTCATTGACGTCGACGTCGATGTCCACGTCGAAGAAGTCGGCCTGGCGGTGGTGCATCCGTAGCTGGACGATGTTGCCGCCGGCCTCGCCGATGATGGTGCAGACCTGGCCCAGCACGCCGGGTGAATTGCGGATGGTGGCGATCAGCTTGGCGCGCGCGATGGAGTTTCGCTCGGCCTCCGGCGTCCACTGCAGGTCGCGCCAGACCTCTTCCTTGTCCTCGAAGACCGCCAGCCGTTCGCAGTCGATGGTGTGGACGGTCAGCCCCTTGCCGTCCTCCTCCAGGATGCCGACGATGCGGTCGCCGGGCACCGGCGAGCAGCATTCGCCGAAGTGGATGGAGACGCCGGGCGTCACGCCGCCGCCGCGGACGTAGAGCTTGGCCTGTTTGCCATCCTCGATGCGCCGCCGCGCGGTGGCGGCCTTGCGCTCGTCGGCCTTCAGCCCCGGGAAGACCGCCTCCAGCACCTGCGGCGGGGAGACCCGGCCACGGCCGACGGCGTCGAACAGCTCCTCCTCGGTGGCCGCGGCGAAGCGGTCCAGCGCGGGCCGGAGCGAGACGTCCTTGCGCGACTTGCCGGCCGCCTCGAAGGTCTGGTCGACGGTGGCGCGGCCGAGGCGGGTGAACTCTTCCTTCTCGGTCTGGCGAATGTGGCGGCGGATGGCCGAGCGCGCGCGGCCGGTGATGGTGATCGAGCGCCAGTCGGGCGGCACCACGGGCTTGCCGCCGCGGATCACCTCCACCACGTCGCCGTTCGCCAGGACCGTGCGCAAGGGCTTCAGCTCGCCGTTGATCTTCACGCCGATGGTGGTGTCGCCGATGTCGGTGTGCAGCGCATAGGCGAAGTCCAGCGGCATGGCGCCGGTGGGCAGGCTGACCAGCCGGCCCTTGGGCGTGAAGACGAAGGCCTGGTCGAGGAACATCTCCAGCTTGGCGTGTTCCACCAGCTCCTCGGCGTCGCCGCCGTGCTCCAGCACCTGGACGAGGTGGCGCAGGTTCTCGATGGGATCGCGGCCGCCGGCGGCCTGCTGATGCTCCAGGTCGAAGCCGTAGGACTTGTCCTTGTAGCGCCAGTGGGCCGCGACCCCCTCCTCGGCGACCCGGTCCATGGCTTCGGTGCGGATCTGCATCTCGATGCGCATGCCCCTGGGGCCGACGACGGTCGTGTGGAGGGACCGGTAGTTGTTTCGCTTGGGCGTGGAGATGAAGTCCTTGAACCGCTCCGGAATGCTCGGCCAGGCGCGGTGGATGACGCCCAGGGCGCGGTAGCAGTCGTCCTCGGTGTCGACGATCACCCGGAACGCATAGATGTCGGAGAGCTGCGAGAAGCCGATCGACTTGCGCTGCAGCTTGCGCCAGATCGAATAGGCGTTCTTCTCGCGGCCGAAAACCCGGGCCGGAACGTTGGCGGCCTCCAGCTTGGCGGCGATTTCGCCGGAAACCTGGGAGACGGCCCCGCCCTGGTCGTGGCGCAGGGTGTCGAGGCGCCGGCCGATGGCGTCGCGGGCCACCGGGTTCAGGTGCTCGAAAGCCAGTTCCTCAAGCTCGGTGCAGATACGATGGACGCCGATGGAGCGGGCGAGCGGCGCATAGATGTCGAGCGTCTCGCGGGCGATCCGCTCGCGCTTGGCGGGGCTGGCGATATGCTGCAGCGTGCGCATGTTGTGCAGCCGGTCGGCCAGCTTGACCATCAGGACGCGCACGTCTTTCGAGATCGCCAGGATGAACTTCCGAAGGTTCTCCGCCTGGCGCAGATGCTCCGAGGAGAGCTCCAGCTTCGAAAGCTTGGTGACGCCCTCCACCAGCTCGCCGATCTCATGGCCGAACAGATTGTCGATCTCGGCGCGGGTGACCGGGGTGTCCTCGATCACATCGTGCAGCAGGGCGGTGACGATGGTGGCGGTGTCGAGGCGGTAGTCGGTGAGGATGCCCGCCACCTCGATCGGGTGGGCGAAATAGGGGTCGCCGGAGGCGCGCATCTGCGCCCCGTGCATGCGCATGGCGTAGACATAGGCGCGGTTCAGGAGCGCCTCGTCGGCGGTCGGGTCGTAGGACCGGACCTTCTCGATCAGCTCGAACTGGCGGAGCAGCTTGGGACGCTTCGCGGCCGCCCCTTTCGCAGGAGAGAGGACGGCGGCCGGCGCCCCCCCCTTTGCGGGTATGGGCCCCCGGATGGGCGCGTCCTTAGAGGGGACGGCGGTTTCAGGCGCCGCCTTGGTGGTGAGTGGTTCTGTGCCTTCTGGGCTCAGTACCGCTCCTCCTGACCGCCATCGCGGTCGCTCTGCAGGGCGCGGACCAATTCGAGCTCGCTCATCTGCATGTGGGTGGGATCGGCCAGCAGGGCCAGGGTCTCGGCCTCTTCCTCGGCTTCCGAACGCTCGTCCACGCGTTGCAGGGTGCCGATCAGGGCTTCGCGCAGTTCCTCCGCGTCGACCACGTCGTCGGCGATCTCGCGCAGCGAGACGACCGGGTTCTTGTCGTTGTCGCGGTCCACGAGGATCTGGGCGCCCGCGGAGATGGCGCGAGCCCGATGCGACGCCAGCAACACGAGGTTGAAGCGGTTAGGGACCTTTTCAATGCAGTCTTCGACGGTGACGCGAGCCATGGATTCCTCGGGCGGGGGAGAGAACCAGTGAAAATAGAGGTTCCGGCCCTATTGTGCAACGCCGCAAAAGCCGCAGGGCGCGCTAGCGTGCTGGATCTGAAGTTCGCCCCCTTCAAGGCCAAGCTCTGAGCGAACTTCAGATCCAAAGAAGCACACTAGGAAAACATAGGCTTCCTAGTGTGCTCATCGATTCCGAAGTTCGTCCGGCGCCTGCCGCAAACGTATGCGAACTTCGGAATCGGGACACTAGCCCTCAGGTGTTACCGGCCGTTCACCACAATAGGTTGTAAAGCCTCAACGGATGCGGGCGCATTGTGGCGTCCGTATCCGCCGGAGTCCCCATGCCGCCCGCGCCAGCCGCCGCCCGTCAGGATCTGCGCTTCCCCTGGGAGCCGGAGTCCGTGAACCGCGCGAACCTGACCATGGCGTCGCTGCGGCAGGTGTTGCTGCAGCGGGTGCCGACGCGCGGGCCGCAGACCCTGCTGATCGCCGCCGGCGCCCTGGCGGGCTTCGCGGCGCAGAACTCGGCGCTCGAACAGGGCGAACTCCTGACCGCGCGGCGCGACCTGGTGGCCCCGGAGAGCCTGATGCTGCGCCAAAACGAGCACAAGCAGCGGTTCCTGATGGGACGCTGGATCAACGCCCCGCTGCTGCTCGGCTACGGCCACGGCTTTCCGCTGCAGCGGTTCGTGATCCAGGCCGCCGCCGCCGCGGGGGTCGGCCGCAACCAGTTCCCCGACTACTGGGAGATGGAGCGCCGCGTCGCCAAGGACGCGCTGGACGGCGTGTCCGGGACGCTGGAGCCCGGCGAGGGGCGCGAGCGGATGGCCCGGCCGCAGGACACGCTGAAGGCGCTCTGGCCGACGGTGCGGCGCATCATGATCGCCCCCATGCCGCTGGAACTGGCCGACGAACCGATGCTGAGCGTCGCCCACTGGCCCACCGCCGTATCGGTGGTGGTGGCCCGGCTGATCGCCAGCACCGCCGACGCCGTGCCGCCGCGCGTGGCCGCCGATCTGGTGATGGAAGCCGCGTTCATCGGCTCGAAGCTCGATCCGGACCTGGTGGATCCGGGGCGGTGGACGCTGGCGCCGGGCACGCGGGGCCTGCAGATCGCCCGCGACGACCGCAAGCGGCGGGCCATCGCGTAGCCAAGACGGGCGCCATACCCGCGTCGCGGGCCTATTGAGGCTTCGCGTCCCGACCCACGGTCGTCGAAGCCGCCAACTCCGCCGCCGTCCTGCCGCTGACCGGATGCCTCCAGTCCGGCGCGATCTCGGCCAGAGGGCCCATGACGAACAGCCGATCCTGGGCGCGAGGGTGCGGCAGAATCAGTCCCGGCCCTTCGAGCACCCGCCGGCCATAGGCGATGAGGTCGAGATCGAGGGTGCGTGGGGCGTTGGGGACGCCGCGCGTCCTGCCAAATGACCGCTCGATGGAAAAAAGGGCCTCAAGAACGGCTTCGGGAGGGCCGTTTGCCTCGACAATGGCGATACCGTTGCGATACTCATTCCCCTGTTGATCGGGCCAGGCGGCAGAGCGCCACCAGCGCGATCGGACCCGCACAGGCAATCCGGCCTGGGGGAAATGCGCCAGGGCCGCTTCGAGCAGCGCCTCTGAGGATTTGAAATCGCCCGGCAGGTTGCCGCCAAGGGCCACGACTATTGCGTCGTCGAGCCCGGAACCGCCGGAAATTGGGACCTGCGAGACGATGACCTTTTACCCCACCGACCGTCTGGCGCTGTTCATCGACGGGTCGAACCTCTATTCCGCGGCCAAGGGCCTGGGCTTCGACATCGACTACCGGAAACTCCTGGAGGAGTTCCGCAAGCGCGGCGTCCTGATCCGCGCCTATTACTACACCGCCCTCGTCGAGGACGAGGAGTACTCCCCAATCCGGCCGCTGGTCGATTGGCTGGACTACAACGGCTATTCGCTGGTGACCAAGGCGGCGCGGCAATACACCGACAGCCAGGGGCGCAAGCGCTGGCGCGGCGACATGGACGTGGAGATCGCCGTTGACATGATGGAGATGGCCGCGGGCGGCGCCGACCACCTGGTGCTGTTCTCCGGCGACGGGGATTTCCGGGCGTTGGTGGAAGCGGTGCAGCGGCGCGGCGCGCGGGTGACCGTGGTCTCCACCGTCAAGTCGCAGCCGCCGATGGCCTCGGACGACCTGCGCCGCCAGGCCGACAGCTTCGTGGATCTGGCGGACCTGTCGGAGATCATCGGCCGGCCCTCGCGCCTGCCCAGGTTCATCCAGGAAGCCCGCACCGAGCAACGCCAGCGCGAGGACGAACCCGAGGCCGATGCCGAGGCCTGAGGCGGAGGTCGCTCCGGAACCGCCGCGCGACTGCCCGCTTTGTCCCAGGCTGGTGGCCTATCGGGCGGCGAATGCCGAGGCCCATCCCGACTGGTTCAACGGCCCGGCCCCGTCGTGGGGGGATGAGAACGCGCGCCTGCTGGTGGCGGGCCTCGCGCCCGGGCGGACCGGGGCCAACCGCACCGGGCGGCCCTTCACCGGCGACCATGCGGGGTGGCTGCTCTATGCCACGCTGAAAAAGGCGGGCTTCGCGACGGGCGCCTATGACCCGGACGGCGACGACGACCTGAAGCTCGTCGACTGCATGATCTCCAACGCCGTGCGCTGCGCCCCGCCGGGCAACAAGCCGGAGACCAGCGAGGAGAACAGCTGCCGCCCGTTCCTGGCCGCGCGGATCGCCGCCCTGCCCCGCCTGAAGGTGATCGTGACCCTGGGCGACGTCTCGCGGCGCAATGTGCTGAGGGCGCTCGGGCTCAAGGCGTCGGCAGGCCTGCCGGGCCACGGGACGGAGTTCCCGGCCGGGCCCTATGTGGTGCTGAACAGCTACCACTGCTCGCGGCTCAACACGAACACCGGGCGGCTGACGCCGGCGATGTTCGAGGCGGTGTTCGCGCGGGCGCGGGTGTTGCTGGACGAGTAGCGCTTGCCAGGTCCCGCGGGTGAGGCGAACGTCACCCAGCGGATGGTCGGGGGCCAAGATGATCTTTGAACAGATCGCGACAGGCGGGTGCCAGTCCTACCTGCTGGGCTGTCCGGCCACCAAGGCCGCGGTGCTGATCGACCCTGAGCTTTCCCGCATCGACCTCTATCGCGGGCTCTGCGCGCAATACGGGCTGACGATCAAATATGTCGTCGACACCCACACCCACGCCGATCATTTCTCGGCGAGCCATGAGCTCGGCAAGACTCTGCGGACGCCGGTGGTGATGCACCGGCTGGCGCCGGCGCCCTATGCCGATTTCCGGCTCGACGACGGGGACATGCTGATCGTCGGCGACCTGCGCCTGCGGGCGATGCACACGCCGGGTCATACGCGGGATTCGATGAGCCTGGTGATGGACGACCGGGTGTTCACCGGCGACACCCTGCTGATCGGCGGCACCGGGCGGACCGACCTGCCGAGCGGCGACCCGCACCAGCTCTATGACAGCCTGTTCGAGGGGCTGCTGAGGCTGCCGCCGGAGACCGAGGTCTATCCGGCGCACGACTACAAAGGTCAGGGGCATTCCACGATCGGGACGGAGATCGAGACCAATCCGCGCCTGCAGAAGACCGAGCGGGCGGCCTTCGTGGAGATGATGCAGGCGCTGGATCTGACCGCGCCGACCCATCTGACCGAGGCGCTGCGCACCAACATGAGCGGCGGCAAGACCGTCGCGCAGATGCTGAGCGAGGCGGCGGCCAAGGTTCCGTTCATGTCGCTGGCCGAACTGAGCACTCGGTTGAGCGGTAACCGGCGGGACCTGGTGATCCTCGACATCCGCGAGAAAGACGCCTTCGACGCGGGCCACGTGCCGGGCGCGGTCCACCTGCCGCGCGGCCAGCTGGAACTGCGGGTCAATTCCGAGCTGCCGGACCCGACGGTGCGGATCCTGACCTGCTGCGAGTTCGGCAAGATCTCGACGCTGGCCGCGGCCACCCTACGCGAGCTGGGCTATGGCCGGGCGGCGGCGCTGGACGGCGGCATGAAGGCCTGGCGCGAGGCGCGATATCCCCTGGAGAGCTAGGCCCTTCTTCGGACCGCGCGCAGGATGATGAGCAGCAACGAGGCGCCGACGAAGCCGGTGATGATCGCCGAGATCCAGCCGGTTCCGACGTGGATGTGGAACTGGGCGGCCAGCCAGCCGCCGATGAAGGCGCCGATGATGCCGACGACGATGTCGCCCAGGAGGCCGAAGCCGCCGCCTTTGACGAAGGTCCCGGCCAGCCAGCCGGCGATCGCGCCGATGACCAGCCAGGCAATCAAGCTGTGAGAGTCCATGTGATCGTTTCCCTTGCCCGTCTTGCGAGCCATCCCGCGGTCGATGATCCGCACTGGCAGAAATAAGCTTGAGCGCGGAGAAAGGTTCCGGGCCGAGCGCGCGAACCCCTCGCCTCGCCCTACGCCGGCCGCTAGGGTCGCCGCCTCGTCCCCGTTTCCTGGAATCCCGACTTTGCAAACCAAGACCGTCGCCGGCCTCGTCCTTTCGGCCGCCCTCTTCTCGACCTCGGCGCTCGCCGCACCGCCGGCCGTCGATCCCGCCGAACACGCCCGGGCGCTGGAGCTGCTGACCAGGGGCATCGCTTTCCGCACCGTGATCCCTGGCGACCAGGTCCCGGTCTATGCGGCCTATCTGAAGAGCGTGCTGGTGAAGGCGGGCTTCAGGCCGGAGGAGGTGAAGATCGAGCCCGTGGCCGGCAGTGCGGTGCTGATCGCGCGCTTCGCGGGAACCGATCCCGCCAAGAAGCCGATCGTGGTCATCGACCACATGGATGTGGTGGAGGCCAGGAAGGAGGACTGGACGCGCGACCCCTTCGTTCCGGTGGTGGAGGACGGCTACGTCTTCGGCCGCGGCGCCATCGACGACAAGTTCGACGTTTCCGTCGTGGTGACCGTGCTCTCCAAGCTGAAGCGCGAGGGCTGGAAGCCGGGGCGCGATGTGATCCTGGCGCTCAGCGGCGACGAGGAGACCCTGATGCAGACCGCCCGCAAGCTGGCGGCCGACCTGAAGGGCGCGGAGATGGTGCTGAACGGCGACGCCGGCGGCGGCAACATCACCGAGGACGGCAAGCCGGAGATCTACGGACTGCAAGCGGCCGAGAAGACCTACGCCGACTTCGCGATCACCGTGACCGACCCGGGCGGCCATTCGAGCCGGCCGGGGAAAGCCAACGCCATCTACCAGCTGGGCGCCGACCTGGCTCGCCTGGCGGCCTACAAGTTCCCGGCCATGCAGAGCGAGATCACCATGGCCGGCTTCAAGGCCGCAGCGCCGAACAAGGCCGGGGCGCTGGGCGCGGCGCTCCGGGCCTATGTGGCCAATCCCAAGGACGAGGCGGCCATCGAGACGCTCTCGGCCGACCGCGATTTCGTGGGCCAGCTCCGGACCACCTGCGTGGCGACCATGATCACCGGCGGACACGCCACCAACGCGTTGCCGCAAAAGGCCACGGCCTCGGTGAATTGCCGGATCTTCCCGGGGACCTCCTCGGACTCGGTCCGCCAGACGCTGGTGACGGTGATCGCCGACCCCGGCGCGACGGTGACGCGGCTCAACGATGGCTCCATCGACGCGCCGGCCTCGCCGCTCCGGGCCGATGTGCTGGCGGCGGTGACCAAGGCGGTGCACGCCCGCTACCCGGGTCTGCCGGTGGTGCCGAACATGTCGGCGGGCGCCACGGACTCGATGTTCTTCCGCGCGCTCGGCGTGCCGGCCTACGGGGTCTCAGGCGCCTTCATGAAGTCGTCGGACGATTTCGCCCACGGGCTGAACGAGCGCGTGCCACTGGATACTATCGACGGGGCCCTGGGCCAGTGGGAGAGCATTCTGCGAGATCTGGCGAAGTAGCGAGGCCCACCTCCCCCACTACCGCTCGTCCCCGCGAAAGCGGG
>PLEH01000224.1 GCA_003136395.1 Phenylobacterium sp. | reverse complement strand
TGCCGTCCATGTTGTCGTCGAGGATGCCCATCATCAGGTTGGCCTGGAGCATCTTCTCGTACTCCGGCGTCTGGTGCTGCACGGTCTCGTCCACCCAGCGGTAGTGGAGGTAGGTGGCCATCATTTCCTGGGCTGTCTGCTCGCCCATGTAGACCGTCTTGGTCGGGTCGGGGTTGCCGGGGTTGCGTGGCGAATTGTCGTAGGTCCACTTGGCGATGATCTTCGAGCCGGCCGGCACCTTCAGCGGCGTCTTCAGGAAGTACTCGTACTGCCAGTTGAAATTGTAGCGTGGCAGGGCCAGCAGCTTCTCTTGCTTGCCGTTGGGATAGAGGATCGAGACCTGGGTCGAGCCGCCGCGCACGTGGGCGTGCGGGGTGATGCCGTAGAGGATCGCGTCCTTCGGGAACTCAATGTAGCTGGTTTCCTTGTGGAACTCCTCGCCTGGCGGGATCTCGATGGAGAAGTCGAAGATGAGGAAGGTGCGCAGGACGTACTTCGGCTCCTGCCCCTTCGGATAGAAGTAGAGCCCCATCTGGGTCTTCTCTTCGGTCTCGCGGCCGTAGGGCGTGTAGTGGTTCTGGAAGCCCACACCGCCGGCCGCCGGCACCCACACGCCGGTGTCCAACGGCTGGATGTTGGAGCCGCGGCCGGGCCCGTAGCCGCCCAGCGAGGCGCCCCACTGGGACTCCGAGAAGGTGTTCCCGGTGTGATCAACCGGCACCGTGCCCGAAAGGATGTGGTGAACGACCTGGCGGTCGCTGACACGGAAGGTCGTGGCCTGCAGCCAGCGGCCTTCCGGCAAGGTCATCGGCACCACGGGGTGGGTGTAGTCGAGTATGCCAGAGGCCGGGACCTTCACCGCCGGGATGCTCAGCACAACGTCCGGCTTGCCAAGCGGCCACTCGGGGGCCTGGAACTTCACCTTCTGCAGCGGGTCCTCGCCCGCGCCGCGCGGCGAACCGGCGTCGATCCAGTGGACCAGGGTCTTCATCTGGTCCGGCGTCAGGCGGTCGTCGTCCTGGAAGGCGCCCACGGTCTCGTCGGCTAGGTAGGGCGGCATCCGGTGCGTGCGGATCACCTCGCGGATCATCGGCGAGAAGCCCTTGATCTGCTCATAGGTGTTCAGCGGCATCGGGCCGATCCCGCCCGGCTGGTGGCAGGTGGCGCACTTGGCCTGGACGATCGGGGCGATGGTCTTGGAATAGGAGATCTGGGCGTAGGTGTTGGCGTGCGCGCGGTCCGGGAAGGCGATCAGCCCGCCCTTGGCCTCGCGGGAGGTGAGCGCGACCTTCTGGCCGGCGACCAGGGCGTCGATGGCTGTCTTGGCCCAAGGTTCGCCTGTAGGACTGGCCACCGGGCCGCGGTAGGCGATCGTCCAGCCGCGCGGATCGATGACGATCACCTCGGCGGCGCGGGTTACGCCCAGTTCCTCGCCGACCAGCTGCTCGTAGTCGAACAGGATTGGCATCTCCAGGCCAGCGGCCTTGGCGTCGGCGATCACCGGATCGCGGCGGTCGCCGATGCGGCTGTCCACCGCCAGCATGTCGACTCCCTTGCCGTAGGCGGCCTTCAGCGCCATCAGCGCCTTGGCGTCCGCATGCAGCTGCTTGTCGCCGCTCACGTAGGTGACCAGGACCACGGCCTTGTCATCGCTCATCCGGTAGAGCTGGCGGGCGAGCAGGTCCTGGTCGGCCAGCATGAAATCGTCGACCCGCGCCGGGCCCGCGACCTTGGGCGCCTCGGCCTTGGCCGCCGCCACGCCGTGCGACGACGCGGTCAAGGCCAGCGCGCTCGCGGCGGCCGCCAGGGCGCCGAGACCGATGGCCGTCTTGTGCGAAGTCTTCATGCCGTGTCTCCCATGCGCGCGACTCTCTTCAGGTCCGCGCTGCCCGTGTTGCTTACGCCCGGAACATTGCAATGCCATGTCCGGCCCGCCGGTCGCCTTGACCTTGCGGAATACCCTGCGGCAGGCCACAACAGCCGCCGCGACCCAGTTACGATACACAGTGGATCATAACGGACCTTTACGCCCCTGTCGATGACAACCCTTCCAGACGCGCGCGTCGTGCGCACCCGCGAGGCGCTGCGCCAGGCGATGACCGAACTGGCGGCCGAGAGCCCGCTGGAGGCGATCACCGTGCGCGCCATCGCCGCCCGGGCCGGCGTCGGCTACGCGACCTTCTTTCGGCACTACGCCGACAAGGACGCCCTGCTCGCCGAGGTCTCCGAACTCCTGATCCGCGAATTCCTGCTGCAGGTCCGCCCGCTGCTGCAGCTGCGCGACCGGCCCGCCGCGGCACGGAAGCTCTGCCAGTACGTGCTGGACCACCTGGCGATCCACAAGGCGCTGATCGCCGGCGGCGCGGGTGAAACGGTGCGTGCCGAGATGCTGCGCCAGGCGATGACGGTGGTGGCCGCCGCGCGCCAGCGCCCGCCGGATGGACCGCTCGACGACCTGATCCTGTTCCACGTGGTCTCGGCGATCCTGAACCTGCAGGCCTGGTGGCTGCGCAACCTCGACACCGTCGACGCCGACGCCATGGCCGAGATCATCGAGCGCACCGTCCTGACCCCGGTGGGCGAGCTGCGACTGCGCCCGCCGGCGGGCCTCTAGAACTATTTTGCGGACCGGTGTCGGAGGCGATTAGGGTCGGGCGTCCTAAGCACGCCTGAGGAGCCCGAACGCCATGCTCTACGCGGTCCTTTGCTACAATTCCGAAGAGGCCGTCTTTTCCTGGACGCAGGAGCAGGACGCCAAGGTCATGGCCGACCTGGCCCAGGTGCAGCAGCGCTGGTCCGCCAAGCTCGGCCCCACAGCACGGCTGATGCCGACCACCGCGGCCACCACCCTTCGCAAGGGCGACACCCCGCTGGTCATTGACGGTCCGTTCGCCGAGACCAAGGAGCAGCTCCTGGGGTTCTACCTGATCAACGGCGATGACCTGGAAGATGTGCTGACCTTCTGCAAGGAACTCGGGGCCGTGAACCCCGGCGGCGCCTACGAGATCCGGCCCTTGCACTATTTCGCCAACGGCGTTCTGCCGGCCGACGCCACAGCGCCCCGTGTGTCGGAGAGCGCCTGACCATGACCGACCTCGCCTGGATCGACGCGGCGCTGACCTCCGCGCGTCCCCAGGCGGTGGGCGCGCTCCTGCGCTACTTCCGCGACCTCGACACCGCCGAGGAGGCCTATCAGGAGGCCTGCCTGCGGGCGCTCAAGAACTGGCCCGAGAAAGGACCGCCGCGCGATGCGGCCTCCTGGCTGATCATGGTCGGGCGCAATGCGGCGTTGGACGGGGTTCGACGCAAGAGCAAGCTCACCGAGCTGCCGCCTGAGGACATGATCTCCGACACCGACGATGTCGAGACGCCGATGGCCGAGCGGCTCGACGGCGCCCACTACCGCGACGACATCCTGCGGCTGATGTTCATCTGCTGTCATCCGGACCTGCCGGCGACCCAGCAGATCGCGCTGGCGCTGCGCATCGTGTCCGGCCTGACCGTCAAGCAGATCGCCCGCGCGTTCCTGGTCGGCGAGGCGGCCATGGAGCAGCGCATCACCCGCGCCAAGGGGCGCATCGCCAAGGGCGAGACCAGCTTCGAGACTCCGGGTCCGGCGGAGCGCGCCGAGCGCCTCGCGGCGGTGATGTCCATGGTCTACCTGGTGTTCAACGAGGGCTATTCGGCCGGGCCGAACGAGGCCGAGCCGCGCGCGCGGCTGAGCGAGGAGGCGATCCGGCTGGGCCGGCTACTGCAGCGGCTCTACCAGACCGAGCCCGAGGTTATGGGCCTGACCGCCCTGATGCTCCTGAAGCACGCGCGCGCTGCGGCCCGGTTCGACGCGGACGGGGCGATCGTGCTGCTGGACGACCAGGACCGATCCTCATGGAACCGCGACATGATCGGCGAGGGCCTGGCGCTGATCGACAAGGCCATGCGCCACCGCCGCGCCGGGCCCTACCAGATCCAAGCCGCCATCGACGCCCTGCACGCCCGCGCCGCGACCCCTGAGGACACCGACTGGGCCGGCATCGACGCCCTCTATGCGGCGCTGGAGATCCTGCAGCCGTCGCCGGTGGTGACGCTCAACCGCGCCGTGGCGGTGAGCAAGGCCCGCGGCCCGGCCGAGGCGCTGGCCATGATCGAGCCGCTGGCCAACGCGCTGGGCGGCTACTTCTACTTCTTCGGGGCCCGCGGCGCCTTCCTGCTGCAGCTTGGCCGCCACGCCGAGGCCCGGGTGGCCTTCGACCGGGCCATCACGCTGGCCAACACCGCCGCTGAGGCGGCCCACATCCGCGGCCAGATCGACCGGCTGAGCGCCGACGCGGCCGGCCGGGCGTCCGCCGCCGACAGGAATCCGGCAGGGCGGAAGCCGGCCGCCCCGCGCCTTAGCGGATCTTGATCTGGGCGGAGCCGGCGGGGCTTTCGACCGTGAAGGTGTCGCCGGACTTCTTGTCCTTCGGATAGGCGACGCAGGTCTCGTTGGGGTCGACACTGGAGGTGGTGCACAGCTTGTCGCCGTCGATCTTCCAGGTTCCGGTGACCGCCCCGTCCATGGCGGTGAACTTGCCGTCCGGCGTGTAGGTCACCGGGATGTCCATGTCGGCGACTGTCAGGATGATGCCGTGCGTCGTCACCTCGGTGAGGGTGCTGGCCAGGGCCGGCGTGGCCATTGCGGCGAGCGCCGCCGCGGCGATCATCAGTCTGCGCATCGATACCTCCTGCCATCGTCACGGGCGATGCCCGCGCTACTTAGTTTATAATACAGACTTGTTTATGTGCCGTCAATTCCCGGCGGCGGCGGCGGCGGATCAAGCCGCACGCGCTCATGCGCGTAGTCGAAGGTGACGACGAAGCGCGACAGCACGCTCTCGCCGATGTTGCCGGCCTCCGCGCGGGAGGACAGCGCGCCCAGGTGGTCCCCGGCCAGCAGCACGGGAAGCCCCGGCAAGGTCGCGCCGGCCAGGGTGAGGCCGCCGGCGTGGCCTCTGCGGAAGGTGACCGGGCCGCCCACGCCCGCGCCGGCGGTGTCGACGGTCACCTCGAACCAGGCGGGCAGGCCCTTGGCCTCGACCCAGGTCTTGAAGAGGATCACGCCAGCGTTGTTGCCGGTGTCGAGCCCGAACCAGCCGCTTCGGCCGTCGAGGCTGGCCTCAGCCAGGGGCATGTCGCTGGTGAAGCGGATCGGCGCGCCGCCGGCGATGGGCTCGGCGCGCGGCAGCCGCAGCGAGAGTCGTCGGGCGGCGTAGTCCAGGGTGACGGTGAACCGTTCGAACAGCTCCAGCCCGATGACGCCGGAGATCGCCGTCGGCCGGTTGTCCGGGCCCACCGCCTGGCCGAGGTCGAGCTCGAGCACCACGAACGGCTGGTCGGTCATCTCGGCCGCGCCCAGAGCCAGCTTGGACACCCGGGTGAAGCGAGTCGGCGTCGAGCCTTCGCCGGCGCCGAGACTGAAGCCCGCGCCGCTGAGCGGCAGACCCAGCGCGGCGGCCGCCGCCGGCACCCTTCGAATTGCTTGCCGCAACGCCAGCACGAAACTGCATCCTCCTGCGCACCGGCGCTGACGGATAACCCGCCTCCGGCCCATCGTCATACCACCCGCCATGCCGGTCGGCACGCCAAGCCCCGGAGCGGGGGCAAAAACCGCCCAGGAACGCGGCTCCGCCGGCGCGTTTCGATCTGGTCGGCGTCAAATAGGTCGAATCTGTGATCGCGGCCCCTGCCGACGGCCGGGAAACCGCATAAAAACCGGGTTAAATCCTCAGCTTGACGCCTTGCAGCCCTCTCTCTATACGTCCGACCGTCCTACCCAAGATGTGTATGACCGGACCGGCGCGGTTATTGCGCCGGCGTTTTTCGAGGAATTTGCCATGTCATGGCGTTGCGATCTGACCGGTAAGAAACCCCTGGTCGGCAATAAAGTCAGCCACTCGAACACCAAGACCAAGCGCCGGTTCATGCCGAACCTGCGCAACGTCACGCTGATCTCCGACTTGCTCGGGCGCAGCTTTCGGGTGCGGGTGTCGGCCAATGCGCTGCGCACCGTCGACCATCGCGGCGGGCTCGACGCCTTCCTGCTCAAGGCCAAGGACGCCGAACTGGCGCCCAAGATGCTCGACATCAAGCGCCAGGTCGTCAAGAAGCACGCCAAGGCTGAGGCCACACCGGCGGCGGAGCCGGTAGCGAGCTAACCTTCATCTTTCAATTTCTGAAGTGTCATGCCCCGCGAAAGCGGGGTATTTGCTTGTGTACCTCTCCCCGCAAGCGGGGAGAGGGAGTTTCTCATTCCCCGACCAGCGTGAATTGCAGCAGCAGATTGCGCTGGATCACGGAAAAATTGTCGTCGGACACCAGCGTGATGATGGTCTCGCCACGCGCGTTGCGATGCACCGCGATGCCTTCCATGTTGTCGATCTGGT
>PLEH01000099.1 GCA_003136395.1 Phenylobacterium sp. | reverse complement strand
GATCGTCATCGTCACCCACAACCTGGGCCAGGCCGCGCGCGTCAGCGACTACACGGGCTTCATGTACCTGGGCGAGCTCGTGGAATTCGGCCCCACGGACGAGCTCTTCACGCGCCCGGCCACCCGCAAGACCTCCGACTACATCACCGGCCGGTTCGGCTAACTACCAACGCCACCGCAGGCCCAGGAGGAACGACCGCGGGGCCGCGGGCGTATCGGTGTCGGGGCTCGGGTCGGCCGGCAGCGGCGAGGGATGCAGGTCGGCCAGGCCGGCGGCCCCGAAATAGGTCCCGAAGGTCGCGTATCTGCGGTCGAACAGGTTGTCGACGCGCCCGAACAGCTCCAGCCCGTGGCCCAGGTCCCAGGATGCATGCGCGTTGGACACGGTGTAGGCCGGGATCTGCCCGTCCTGGTTGGACTCATCGCCCACCCGCCGCTGCGCGCTGACGCTGAGAACGTCGGCGCCGAGCGTCAGCGAGGGCGTCAGGCTGACGTCCGCGCCGGCCTTGAAGCGCCCCGGGGGTATGCCGCCGATGTGGTCGCCGGGCGCCACCGCGACATTGCCGCTGGCGTCGGCGAAGGGGCTGTTGGACGAGGGCAGCAGGCCTGAGAACCGGTAGGTCGCCACCGCCTGGCTGGCCGAGGCATAGGCCATCCAGCGGCCGGACCGGACGTTGACCTCCGCCTCCAGCCCCTGGCGCCGCGTGCGCGGCACATTGGCGTAGGAGCCGCGGCCCTGCAGCGCGCTGGCCAGCGCCACGATGTCGTCGTCGTTGTCGCTTCGGTAGGCCCCGAGGCGCCAGTCCAGGTGACCGTCGAACGCGGCCTGGGCCCCGCGCAGGCCCGCCTGCCAGGTGCGCGAGACCACCTGTCTCAGCGGCGGGTCGGAGACCAACGCGTTCTCCAGCAGGCAGGGTTTGAGCGGGTTCGAGCAGGAGAACTCCAGCGGTGTCGGCGCGCGGTTGGTCTCCGCATAGCCGCTATAGGCCGTCACAGCGGCGGAGAGCTTCCAGGCCAGGCCCACCGCGGGGTTGAACCGGTCGAAACTGTGCCGACCGTTGAGGTCTGGGCTCACCCCGGTCTGGTCGGCGGTCGAGACGCGGATGCCGTTGAACCGGCCGCTGAGCGTCAGGAACAGGCGCTCGGTCACGTCCCAGGTGTCGGTGGCATAGAGGCCCCAGGCCCGGGTGGTCGCGTAGATCTGCACGGGGCTGTAGGCGATGGCGCCGGCGGTGTGGATGATCTGGCCTGCGCCCGGCGCCAGCCCCGCGGCCGTCTGTACGCTGAGGTCCGGCAGGATCAGGGCCAGCGTCGAGTCCGCGCCGAACCGCACCTGGCTCTGGTCGAGACTGAGGCCCACGGCGAGGAGGTTCGTCCGGCCGGCCAGCGGCGCGGCGCGTACGGCCTGGATCGAGGCGCCGAGCGTCGTGGCCCTGATCCGTGTGCGGTCGAGCGTGCCGTAGGGGACGCCGCCGCAAGCCACGGCCTGGCCGGCGGCCAATGGCGGGCAGCCGATCGGCGCGCCGTTCGGGCCCAGCACCTGGAAGGCCGCCGCCGGCGGGCGGATCGCCGCGGGAAAGTCGTCGTTCCGGACGCACAGGGAGCCGAACAGCGGATCGCCCGCCGCCCCGCCGCAGCCTTCGAAATTGCCGTCGTTGCCGTCCACGTGACTCTGGGCGAACGACCGGCCGTAGAGGCTGGCCTGCAGCGACCAGGCGTCCGAGACCTTGAAGGCGCCGTCGAGCGCCATCAGCCGGTTCCGGTCATGGGTGGTCTGCGGGAAGGTGAAGGTCGCGCGCCGGTCGGCGGCCAGCAGGTCCACGGGCGTGGGCCCCACGACGCCCAGGCTGGTCTCGCCGCCGGCGGCGACCAGATGCAGTTCGGCGCGCCCCTGGCTCCAGCCGATGTCGCCGTAGACCCGCCCGACGCTGGCCGCCGAGCGCCGCCGCCAGCCCGCCTCGTGGCCGCCGTCTATCGCCAGGTAGCCGGACCACGGCCCCTGCGAGCCGCCATATTCCAGGCTGCCGAAGGACCGGCCGAAGGCGCCGCTCTCGACGCTGGCCGCCCCGCCCGGCGCGCTCCTGCCGGTCTTCATGGTCAGGCTGAGCGCGCCGCCCAGCGCGTTCAGACCAAAGGCCGGGTCACCGGTCACCAGGTCGATGCGGCGGACCGCCACCTCCGGGATCAGGTCCCAATTGATCGTGTCGCCGAACGCCTCGTTGAGCCGCACCCCGCCCATGTAGACGGCCAGGCCCTGCGGCGTGCCCTGCAGGGGCGAGGCCTGGAAGCCGCGGTAGTTCAGGTCGCGGGCGAAGCCGTTGCCCTGGCTGTCGGAGAGGCTCAGCCCGGGCGTGCGTTGTTCCAGGGCGTCGGTGATGGAGAGCGAGCCCCGGCGCGCCAGATCTGTGGCGTCCAGGCTCTCGGTGGAGGCGGGCAGTTTGTCGGCCTCGACCCCGGGGCCCGCCAGCGGCGTGGGCGCGATGACCGTGATCGGGCTGATGGTGGACGACGCCAGCGGCGCCTCTTGAGCAAGGGCCGCCGCGTGCGACGTCGCGGCCAGGATCGCCGCCAGGCCGGCGGACGCGAACAGGCGGACCGGCATCAGGCCGCCGCGGGCCGCCGGCGCACGCGAGCCAGCCTGCGCAGACGCCGCCAGAAGCGGGTCTTCTCCGGCTCCGGATAGGGCTGCAGATTGCGCACGAAGTCCTCGGCGCAGGCCCGCCAGCTGAACTTCTCGGCGAAGGCGCGCACCTGTTTGCGGTCGAGCGTCAGGGCTTCGAGACAGGCTTCGCGCAAGCCCTCGGTGGCGGTGTGCGCGAGCTTGCCGGCCCCGGAATTGGGGATGATGTCGATGGGTCCCGGCGCCGGATAGGCGGCCACCGGCGTGCCCGACGCCATGGCCTCCAGGATCACCAGGCCGAAGGTGTCGGTGAGCGAGGGAAAGACGAAGACGTCGGCGCCGGCGAAATAGGCCGCCAGCTCCTCGCCCGACTTGGAGCCTGTGAACACGGCGGCCGGATACTTGGCCTCCAGCTCTTCCTTCTGCGGCCCTGGGCCCACCACCACCTTGGTGCCGGGCAGGTCGAGGCCCAGGAAGGCCTCGATGTTCTTCTCCACCGCCACCCGGCCGACCGACAGGAAGATCGGTCGGGCCATGCCCGCGTAGGGATCGAGGTCGCCCTCGCGGCGCGGATGGAAGGCCTCGGTGTCGACGCCCCGCGACCAGGAGGAGATGTTGCGGAAGCCGTGCTGGGCGAGCTCGTCGCGCATGGTGGGCGTGGCCACCATCAGCCGGCCCGACGGCTTGTGGAACCACTTCATGTAGGCGTAGCCGGCGGCCAGTGGTAGCGGCAGGCGCGCGGAGACATATTCCGGGAAACGCGTGTGATAGCTGGTGGTGAAGGGCAGCTTCCACTCCACGCAGATGCGCCGGGCGGCCAGGCCGATCGGGCCCTCGGTGGCGATGTGGATGGCCTCGGGCTCGAAGGCCTTGAAGCGCTCCTGCACCGGTTCGTAGACCCCGATGGCCACCTTGATCTCGGAGTAGGTCGGCAGCGGAAAGGTCTTGAACTGGTCGGGACTGATCACCTCCACCTGGTGGCCCATGGCCCTTAGCTCGGCGACCACGCGGGTGAGCGTGCGGACCACGCCGTTGACCTGCGGCTCCCAGGCGTCGGTGGCCATCAGGATGCGCATCGGCCGGTTGGCATCGTGCGGGGCGTTGATCGCCTCGCGGATGCGCGGCAGCGAACGCGGCGGCCGAGGCCGTTCCGGCTGGGCGACCGCCTGGCTCTGCATCCAGGCCCAGAAGGCGCCGAGCAGCGCTTCCTTGGTGGGGAAGTAGCGGTAGACCGTGCGCTCGCCGACCTTGGCGTCCTTGGCGATCTCCGCGAAGCTGAGGTCTTCGAGCGGCCCCTGCTCCAGCTGGTGGCCGACGGCGCGCAGGATATGCTCGCGCGTCTCCTCGCGCTGCCGGTCGCGAAGGTTCTGGGGAGTGGCCGGCGGTTTCATGGCAGCGGCACTGTCACGGGTTCCCGAAATCTGTCAATCGGTAAGGCCCCCAAGGCTTCAGGGGACGTCGGGAGGGTCAGGCGGCGAGCGGCGCGGCCAGGCTCGGAAGCTCCGGCGCGTCCGCCGCAACGCGGACCTTGGTCCACTCCAGGATCTCCAGTTCGCCGTCGGCGTGCTCGACCAGCGCGGTGCAGCTTTCCACCCAGTCGCCGTCGTTGATGTAGGCCACCCCGTCGATCATCCGGCTCTCGGCCTTGTGGATGTGGCCGCAGATCACCCCGTCGACGCCGCGCCGGCGCGCCTCGTCGGCGACGGCCTGCTCGAAGTTCTCGATGAACTGCAGGGCCTTCTTCACCCGGGTCTTGGCGAAGGCCGAAAAGCTCCAGTAGCCGAAGCCCAGCCGCCGCCGCACGCGGTTGATCATGGTGTTGGAGGCCAGCAGCGCGCGATAGGCCCAGTCGCCCAGCAGCGCCAGCCACCTGGCGTGCTGCACCACCGCGTCGAACTCGTCGCCGTGGGTCACCAGGAAACGGCGGCCGTCGGCGGTCTGGTGGATCGCGTCCCTGGCCACCACCACGCCGCCGAAGTGGATCCCACAGAATTCGCGGATCACCTCGTCATGGTTGCCCGGCACATAGATCACCGCGACGCCCTTGCGGGCCAAGCGCAGGATCTTCTGCACCACGTCGTTGTGCGACTGCGGCCAGTACCAGCCGGACTTCATCTTCCAGCCGTCGACGATGTCACCCACCAGGTAGAGCGTCTCGCACTCCATGTGACGGATGAAGTCGAGCAACAGCTCCGCCTGGCACCCCCGCGTTCCCAGATGGACGTCGGAGATGAAGACGCTGCGGTAGCTGCGGATGGCGGCTTCGGTCAATCGGGGCCCCGTTCGCCCAGTTTCCAGGCACTCCGTGGCGCGATTCCATGTCGGTTCTGCGAAAGGCGGCCCTCGCGCTGGCGCGGGCGCGATCCTACCTGCTAGGAACCATCTCAGAGCAGACCCTCCCCCCCTGGCCCTAGAGAATGGGGTCGCCCGGAATCAGTGGTCCCGATGGACGCCCGTACCTATGCCGGCAAGGCGACGCGGAAGTCGCTGCGGACCCGCGCGCGCATTCTCGACGCGGCGATGCGGCTGTTCGCCGAACTCGGCTACCACGAGGCCAACAATCCGCGGATCGCCGAGGCCGCCGGCCTGACCCGCGGGGCCATGCTCTATCACTTCGCCTCTCGCGAGGAGCTGGTGGTAGCTGCCGTCCAGTACATCGATCTGGCCCGCGCGGCGCTGTTCGAGGCTGCGGCCCGGGCCTCCGCGGCGCCCGGTCAGGACGCCTCCGAAGCCGCCATCGACGCCTACTGGGCCCTGCTGCACGAGACGCCGTTCGTGGCCTTCGCCGAGCTGGAGGCCGCGGCCCGCACCGACCCGATGCTGCGCACGCGTCTCGCCGCCGCCCAGTCCGCCTTCGACAGGGCCCAGGTGGGCGACCGGTTCGCGGGCCTCGCCCAGGCCGGCGCCGATCCGCGCTTCCAGACCAGCCGCGACCTTGGGCGCTTCCTGCTGGAAGGCCTCGCCCGCGGCGCCATGACCTATGACGAGCCGGCGCGCCGCCAGCGCCTGCTGGCGGTGGTCAAGCGCGCGGTGCGCATGCTCAACCGCAAGGGCGGCGTCCAGGACCTCTGGGAGTAGCTCCCCTCCCCTTCATGGGGAGGGTGGCGAGCGAAGCGAGACGGGTGGGGAAGTCGCGTTCAAGCGCTGACTCCGCACTTCGGCCCACACTTCCCCACCCTGACGGCTTCGCCGTCTGTCCCTCCCCATAAAGGGGAGGGCACGAAAAAGGCCCGGCTGTCACACCAGGCCTTCCTCAACTCTGGATCCGTCGGAGGCCTACTTGCCGCCGGCCGTCGGCGTCGACGCCGAGCCGGTGGCCGGCGCCTTCGCCGGTTCGGCCGTGGCCTCGCGCTTGCGGCGCTGACCGCCCATCATCTTCTGCATGGCGGCGAGCTCTTCCTTGTCGAGCGCGCCGTCGTGGTTCTTATCGAGCACATCGAAGTACTTGGCGATCATGTCGCCCATCTGGCCCTTGAGCTCGGCCTTCTCGATCTTGCCGTCGATGTTCTGGTCCAGCATGCCCAGCATGCGGTCCTTATCCAGATCCTTGTCGAAGTCGTTCATCTTCGCGGACGTCTCGCCGACCCAGCGGTAGCGGAGCGCCGTGTAGAACATCTCCTCCCAGGACTGGTCGCCCCAGACCACGGTCTTGTTCGGGTCGGGGTTGTTCGGGTTGCGCTTGGAGTTGTCGTAGATGAAGTGCGCGATCAGCTTGGAGCCCGCCGGCACCTTGATCGGCTCGGCGAAGGTGTAGGCGCGCTGCCAGCTGAAGTCGTAGCGCGGCAGGCTGAGCAGCTCCTTTTCCTTGCCGTCGGGCGTGCGCAGCCAAAGGTCGGCCGAGGCCCCGCGATAGTGGGCGTGCGGGAAGGCCGAGAACAGCAGCATGTCGTGCGGGATCTCAAGGTAGGTCGTTTCCTGGTGGTGGCCGTCATTCGGCGGAACGACGATCGAGTTGTTCACGATCACCGAGTTGTGCATCACCATCTCGGGTTTCTCTTTGTCCTTGTAGAAGTAGAGCGCGACCTGGCTGTGGTCGGTCACTTCCTTGCCGAACGGCGTGTAGTGCGTCTGGAAGCCGATCGCGCCGCCTGGGGGCAGATAGGCGCCCGTGTTCTTCGGCGAGATTTCGCTCTCCGAGCCGACGGCGTAGCCGCCGACGGAGACGCCCCACTTGTTCTCGAACGCCTGCTCGCCGGGCTTCGGAACCGAGGTCATGTAGCCGGTCAGGATGTGGTGCACGCCCTGGCGGCTTTCGACCTTGATCGTCGAGGCCCTGAGCCACTTGCCCTCGGTCAGCGGATTGACCGCATAGGGGTGCTGGTAGTCGACCACGCCCGAGGCGGGGATGGTGTAGGCCGGGACGTTCAGGACCAGGTCCGGCTTGCCGAGCGGCCATTCCGGAGCCACGTGTTTCTTGGCGCCCAGCGGGTCGGTCCCGTCGCCGCGCGGCGAGCCTTCCTCCACCCAGTGGACGAGCGTCTTGATCTCCTTGGGCGTCAGGTTCTTGTCGTCGGAGAACTTACCGATGTGCGGGTCGGCGTTGTAGGGCGGCATCCGGTCGGTGCGGATCACCTCGCGGATCATCGGCGAGAAGCCCTTGACCATGGCGTAGTTGGTCATGGCGAAGGGGCCGATGCCGCCTTCCTCGTGACAGGCCACGCACTTGGCTTCCAGGATCGGCGCCACGTCCTTGACGTAGGAGATCTTGGTCGCCGCGGCCTTGCCGCGGTTGGGGAAGTCCACCAGGCAGCCCTTGGAGGCCTGGGTGGCGGCCGGCGCCGCCTTGCCGGCGACGACGGCGGACAGGGCGTCGTCGGCGAATTCCTTGGTCGAGGCCTTCTGGACGCCGTAGTCGGCCGCGTCGTTGACCGGGCCGTGATAGGCGATCTTCCAGTTCTTCGGCGTGATCACGAACACCTCGGCGGTGCGGGTGACGCCCAGGCTCTCGCCGACCAGCTGGTTCGAATCCATCAGGATCGGGATGTCGATGCCGTATTCCTTGGCCTCGGCGACGATGGCGTCGCGGCTGTCCTGCAGGTTGGAATCGACCAGGAACATCTCGACGCCCTGCTTGGCGTACTTGTCGCGCAGCGCCTTCAGCGCCGGGGTCATGGCCCGCGAGATCGGGCAACCGACGCCCATCGAGACCAGCACGACCGCCTTGTCGTCGGCCATCCGGTAGAGGTCGTGCGCCTCCATGTGCTGGGCGTCGACGAGCATGAAATTGTCGACCGTGGCCGGCATGGCCGAGGCCATCGGCTCGGTCGCCGAAGCGGCGCTGGCCGAGGTCAGCGCATTCGTCGCCGGGCCCGTCGAACAACCGTAGACCAGCAGCGCGCTGACCGCTGCACCCAACACGCCAATTCGCGCAGACATCATTCTCAGTTCCCTCCAGAACGGCTCATCGCGGCCCTCGCGGCGTAAATACGCGCTGAGAGCCTACCGACCTCCTAACTTAACACCGTTCAGGCGGCGGAATCCACAGCGGGATGGTTTCAATTTTGTCATGTTCGGCGAACGCGGGCTGGATCGTGGACAGGGGCTCACGAGCACCGGATGCTGCTGCCGCGACCCGGGGGGACTCTTCATGCGGCGTTTGGTTTGGGTGCTTGGTCTGTTTGCGCTATGTGCTGCCTGTCCCGCGGTGGCTCAGCCACAGGCCGCCGCGCCGGCCGCCTTGGCCGAGGTGACGGGTTATGTCAGCGATGGCGCGCGCGACAAGGCGGGCCTCTGGTTCCGGCTGACCAGGGTCGACGAGCGGTTTGTGATCCGGGCTTCAGACGGCGTTGATCCCGACCGCCTGTTCGAGGTTCTGCAGGAGGCCTCCAAGAGCGGCAACAGCGTGGGCGTGCGCTATGATCCGACAACCGGCGTTTTCGACCGTGCCGATCCGAAGGTTCCTACCTTCACCGTCCGCGAACTCGTCTACTTCGGCCATCCCTTCGCCGGCGAGCCAGCTGGTGCGCGAGCCGGCGGCGTCACGCGGCTCTCGCCGGCGCAGGCCCGGCTGGCCGAAGGCTTGGCCTGGGGCATCGCCGGTGACTTCGCGCGGGCCAGGCCCGCCCTGGACGCCGCGCTCCAGGACCGCCTGCCGAGTCACTTACGCATCCTGGCCCTGAAGACTCGCGGGAATCTGCTCTCTGACGAAGCTAGCGCGACCTTCGCCTCCCCGACCCGCCAGGCAGACGAACTCCTCGTCGCGGCCTTGGCCGATTTCCGCGCTTGGCGCGCCGCCGCGCCCCGCGACTCTGAGGCCAGCTACGCCCTGGCCGGCGCCCTGCGCGACCTGGGCGCTTATGAGGAGGCGTTGGAAGCCTTTCGCCGGATCGGCGTCGACTGGCCGGAGGAGGGCTACTGGTCCGCAATCCGGGTCGGCGCCGTGCACCGCCTGCGCGGTGAGTTCGACAAAGCCCTTGCGAACCTCGACGCCTACGCGGCGCGGGAGGGGACCCCGAATGGCATGCCGTTCCACTACCACCGGGGTTGGACCCTCACGGAGCTTGGCCGGTACGATGAGGCTGTCTCCGAGTTCACCAAGGGAATGGAGGCCCAACCGGACTATTCCTGGGCCTTCGAACGCCGTGCCTGCGCCTTCGCGAAGCTCGGCCGGCCGAAGGACGCCATTGCCGACCACGAAGCCGCCCAACGCGAGTTCCACGCCACCGCGGCGCTGACCCACAACCCCGTCAATCTCCAGATCATCGCGCGGGCCGATGCGGTTGGAATGGACCTCGCCGCAGCCGTAGCGCGCGGCCCGCAGACCGTGAGCGACGGCCCTTGCCACGGCTATCCGGACTGGAGCAGCGACCCGCGTCCGCGTAGCCCGCTGATCCCGCCGCGATTCTAGCGCGCCCGCCCGCTGACCTACTGCCCGCGCGCTGCAAAGCCTCCTCCAAATCGCCAGGCCTTGGCGGGAGGCCGCGACACGGGCCATGGTGGCGCCGCGACCGCCGGGGGAGAATCCATGAGTTTCGTCACACGCCGCAAACCCGTCGAGGCCGAGGTCAGCGCCGACGCCGGTCAGCGTCTGAAGGCGACGCTCAGCTGGCCGCACCTGGTCGCGCTCGGCATCGGGGCGATCATCGGCACCGGCATCTACACCCTCACCGGCGTGGCGGCGGGCCTAGCCGGGCCGGCGGTGATCCTCTCCTTCGCCGCGGCCGGGGCGGTCTGCGCGGTGGCCGCCCTCAGCTACTCGGAAATGGCCAGCCTGATGCCCCACGCGGGCAGCGCCTACAGCTACTCCTACGTCACGCTCGGCGAGCTCATCGCCTGGGTGATCGGCTGGAGCCTGATCCTCGAATACACGCTGGTCTGCAGCGCCGTGTCGGTGGGCTGGTCGGGCTACGCCGCGGGCCTGATCCACGGGGCCCACATCCCGATCCCCGACAACCTCCTGGCCGGGCCGGAAGCCGGCGGCCTCGTCAACCTTCCGGCGGTCTTCATCGCGCTGGCGGTCACCGGCATGCTGCTGGTCGGCACCCGGGAGAGCGCGACGGTCAATGTCATCCTGGTCTGCATCAAGCTGACGGCGCTCGCCGCCTTCGTCGCGCTCACCCTGCCGCATTTCGACGCGACCCACTTCCACCCCTTCGCCCCCTATGGTTTCGGCGCCCACGAGGTCGACGGCAAGAAGGTGGGCGTGATGGGCGCCGCGGCGATCATCTTCTTCGCCTTTTACGGCTTCGACGCCATCTCCACGGCGGCCGAGGAGGCCAAGAACCCCAGCCGCGACCTGACCATCGGGATCATCGGCTCGATGCTGTTCTGCACGCTGATCTACATGGTGGTCGCGGCCTGCGCGCTCGGCGCCTCGCCCTTCAACGTCTTCTCCAAGAGCCCCGAGCCGCTGGCCTTCGTGCTGCGGGAACTGCATCAGCCGCTCGCCGCCTCGCTGATCGCCGGCGCCGCGGTGTTGGCCCTGCCCACGGTGATCATGGTCTTCATGTTCGGACAGAGCCGGGTGTTCTTCGCCATGGCGCGGGACGGATTGCTTCCGAAGGTTCTCGCCGGGGTCAGCCCCCGCGGGGTGCCCCGGGCGGTGACCATCCTCACCGGCGTGATCGCCGCGGTGATCGCCGGCGCCATTCCGCTGTCGGAGATCGCGTCCCTGGCCAACGCCGGCACGCTGGCCGCCTTCATCGCCACCACCGTCGCGGTGATGATTCTGCGCCGCGTCATGCCCGACCTGCCCAGGCCGTTCCGCACGCCCGCCATCTGGCTGGTGGGGCCCGCCGGCGTCCTCGGCTGCGTCTACCTTTTCACCAGCCTCTCGACCAAGACGATGATCTTCTTCGCCGCCTGGAACACCGTCGGCGTCGTCGTCTACCTCCTCTACGGCCGCACCCAGAGCCGGCTTGCGGCGGCCTGAGGCGGCGCGGTCCGTGCGCGGTTTTCTGCCGCCCGTGAGAAAGCCGCGCTTTGCGTGACGCCGGGTTGAGGGCTATCCCCCACCCATGACGGCCACCGACACCGGAGCGCG
>PLEH01000054.1 GCA_003136395.1 Phenylobacterium sp. | reverse complement strand
CGAAGGACCAGAACGGCGCGGCGTTTGCCGCGACCGTCACCTGGAGTTCATCCGCACCCGCGATCGCCAGCGTGGGGAACACCACCGGTCTCGTGACAGGCGTTGCGGCGGGCGGCGCGGGCCTAGGCCTTCGTCTTCGCGGTCAGCTTTTGCACCTGCCCCTTCAACAGGCGCAGCGCCTCTCGCCGCCACACAAGGCGAAGGCTGGCTTCAGGACGCCGCGGCGTCGGCCGACCGGACCGGGCTCGCCGTTTCCGACACCTGGGCCGGCGCCGCCGTCGGCTCGACGGGCTTGCCGGCGGCCGGCCTGGGCTCGCCGGGCGCGGGCGCGAGGCCGGTGGCGGCCACGGTCGCGTCAGCGGTCTTCTGCAGCACCGCGTTGGCCAGGCGCAGGTTGGACACCGGGCCGATCGGCAGGCTCACGAACACCGCGCGGTTCTCGTCCATCGGCCGGGTGACCGGCGCGTGCGGATTGAGGCGGTAGAAGACATGCAGCCCCACCTGGGCGACGCGCAGCATCTGAGGCCCCCAGTAAGGCTGGACGCTTGTGGTGTGGAAGTGGGTGGCCGCGCCGATGTCGGCCAGCACTACGCCGGAGAGCGTGCGCTCGGCGATGCGACGGGCGCGATCCCAGGCGTCGGCCTCGAGGCTGCGGCGCATGGAGCCGTCGCAGGCGAAGCTGAACTGGCAGCCGTGGGTCGCCGCGCCCTGGAACACCACGCCGCAGACCGTCTTGGGGAAGGACGGGCTCTTCACCCGGTTCATCACCACCTGGGCCACGGCGGCCTGGCCGCGCGGGGTCTCGCCGCGGGCTTCGAAATAGACGGCCTGGGTCAGGCAATCGAGTTGACGCGCCGCGTCCAGCGCCGAGGCATGGCGGCCCGCAGGAAGGCGGCCGTCAAGGCCCGCCGGCCAGGCGTCAGCCAGGGCATGATCGCCGTCGCCGGCCAGATCGTCGTGCGCGCGGGCCAGCCGCAGGGCGGCCGGATCCATGCGATTCATTTCGCGCTGCAACATGGTTTCCGAGAAGCCGCCCTGAGCCGCTTCAGCGATTCGGGCCACCCGACTGTGGTCGGCGGCGGCCTGCGCCAGGCCGCCAGCCAGATATGTTACGCCAAGGCCCAGGCCGATGCTGGAGCCTATCAAAGCGGCGCTCAACAGCACGCGCCGATCGGCGCGGGCCTGCGTTCCTGATGTCAAAACAAACGTGTCCTAAGCGGCGAGGGCAAACTTGCCCCCCGACATTGTCGCCGCGATCGCCCCTGCTCTTGCTGGCAGTGACCGCTGGCTGGCCGACCCGGGACTCGATGGGGGTCGGCGACGGCAAATGGTGAAGGATGTATGAACAAGTTCGGCCGGCTTGGCAAGCTTACATTGCACCGCAACATGAAATCAGCCTCTACCGGATAGCTGTTCCCTTCTGGGATGGTCGCCCTTGCGGCCGCAAATCATGGGCCAGCCCGCTGCGGCCTTGCGCCCGTCTTGCCCGACGCCTCGCCACCCTGGGGAACCGCAAGCGTCGCCGTTACGTTTGGTCGGCGAGATCCCCGAATTGGAGAAACATCATGCGCAAGTCACTCGGCCTGCTTGTCCTCGCCGGCGCCCTCATGACCCTAGGCGCGTGCAGCACCACCACTGAACAGAAGGCCGCCTCCGGCGCCGTCGCCGGGGCGGTCGTCGCCGGCCCCGTCGGCGCGGCGGTGGGGGGCGCGGCCGGCGCCGTCGTCGGCAAGGTGCAGGAAGAGTCCTCCAAGCCGCACAGCTAGCGGCAGCCGGCCGTCATCCGAAGCTTGGCCGCGCCCGTATATCCTCCCAGGGAACTGGGAGAGCGTGGGGACCTGCGCCACATCTTGATTGCACTCGCGGCGTTGGCCGCCTCGGTGATGGTGCTCGCCAACACCGTCCACGGCCTCTAGGCCGAAGAACTTTCATTTACGACGTAAGCGATGATAGGGTTCTCCAAACGGGAGGCTTCCAGCCATGCGCAAACTGACCTTCGCCGGCGCGCTCGCCGTGGCGATGACCCTGGCCGTGGCGGCGCAGGCTGCCCCGGCCGCGAAGCTTGAGGACCATTTTGCCCAGAACGGCGCGGTGAAGATCCACTACGTCGCCGAGGGCAAGGGCCCGCTCGTCGTGATGGTCCATGGCTTCCCCGACTATTGGGCCACCTGGAAGCCGCTGATGGCGACGCTGTCGGCCGCCGGCTACCGGACGGTCGCCCTCGACAACCGCGGCTACAACCTCTCCGACAAGCCGCAGGGCGAGGCCGCCTACGCCATGCCGAACCTGGTCGGCGACGTGGCCGCCGTGATCGCCGCCGAAGGCCAGAAGTCGACCATCCTGATCGGCCATGACTGGGGCGCGTCGATCGCCTGGAACACGACCTTCGCCAGACCCGACCTGGTCAACAAGCTGATCATCATGGCCGTGCCCCACCCGGCGGGTCTGGCGCGCGAGATGGCCACCAACAAGGCCCAGCAGGCCGGCTCCAACTACGCGCGCAACTTCCAGAAGGAGGGCTCGGAGAAGAACCTCACCGCCGAGGGCCTCGCCGGCTGGGTCAAGGATCCCAAGGAAAAGGCCGGCTACGTCGAGGCCTTCAAGCGCTCCGATTTCGGCGCGATGATGAACTACTACCGCGCCAACTACCCCAAGGGGGTTGGCGACACCGCCGCCCCCGCCCCACCGACCCCGCCGATCAATGTGCCGGTGCTGGTGATCCACGGCATGAAGGACACCGCCCTCAACGCCGCCGGCCACAACGGCACCTGGGACCACGTCACCGCCGACACCACCATCCTGATGATCCCGTCGGCCGGCCACTTCGTGCAGCACGACGCGCAAGCCCTGGTCAACCGGACCGTCAAGGACTGGCTGGACGCGCGGCGCTGACCGTCAGGGCGCGAAGCTGGAGCGGATCTTGATGCCCCAGTGGCCGTCCTGGCGGGTGACGACGTAGATCGAATCGAAGCCGGCGATCACCGAGCCGTCCTTGCGGTAGCGGGTGAAGCGGGTGTCGATGTGCACCTTGTCAGGGCCCGCGTGGATGACCTCGCGACGGTCCCAGGCGGAGTGGTCCCATTCGGCCAGCGCGCCGGTGGTGAAGCGCTCGGACTTCATGTCGCCCTTGTTGATGATCACCAGGCCCTGGCTCGCCAGGCGCACACTGGGGAAGTTGAAGGTCTCCTCGAAGGCCGGGATGTCGCGAGCATTGAAGGCCTTCATGAAAGCATCCAGCACGCCCTGAGCGGCGCGCACCGCTTCGGCGTCGAGGTGGTCCTTAGCCATGTCCATCTCCCTGTCGCCCCTTCTTAGGATTGCTGACACCTTGCTGTCAGCAACCGCGTTCGACGGGGTGGCGTTGCGACCCCACAGCCCCTACCTTGCCGTTCATGGCCCGTTCTCCCGCCCCTGCCTCCGCCGAGCCTCACTCTGGCATCGGGGCCGGCGTCGCCGATATGTCGGCCTCGTTCGACTATGACGAGAACACCATGCCGATGCTGTGGAAGCCGCACCGGCCGGACCGGCCCGCCAAGTCCGAGGGCGGCCAGCGGTTCCAGCTGGTCAGCGACTACGAGCCGGCCGGCGACCAGCTGACCGCGATCCCCGAGCTCGTCGCCGGGGTCAACGAGCGGGAGCACGACCAGGTGCTGCTCGGCGTCACCGGCTCCGGCAAGACCTTCACCATGGCCAAGGTCATCGAGCTGACCCAGAGGCCGGCCCTGATCCTCGCCCCCAACAAGACGCTGGCCGCCCAGCTCTACAGCGAATTCAAGAGCTTCTTCCCGGAGAACGCCGTCGAGTTCTTCGTCTCCTAC
>PLEH01000048.1 GCA_003136395.1 Phenylobacterium sp. | reverse complement strand
TTCGAGCGCCTGCGCGCCGAGGCGCCTGTCCACCAGACGTTGGAGCACGAGTTCGGCCCCTACTGGTCGATCACCAAGTACAACGACATCATGGCGATCGACACCAATCACCAGGTGTTCTCGTCAGAGGGCGGCATCACCATCGCCGAGCCCCCCGGCGGCGAGGGGCCGCTGCCGATGTTCATCGCCATGGACCCGCCCAAGCACGACGTGCAGCGCAAGACGGTGTCCCCCGCCGTCTCGCCGACGAACCTGCAGGTCATGGAGCCGCTGATCCGGGAGCGCGCCGCCTCTATCCTCGACAACCTGCCCATCGGCGAGGAATTCGACTGGGTCGACAAGGTCTCCAAGGAACTGACCGGCATGACGCTGGCGACACTCTTCGGCATGCCCCAGGAGGACCGCCGCCGGCTGATCTACTGGTCCGACGTGGTCACCGCCGCGCCCGGCCAGGGGCTGATCGACACCATCGAACAGAAGATGGCGATCTTCGTCGAGTATCACGCCTACTTCACGGGCCTGTGGAACGAGCGGGTCAACGCCCCGCCCACCGGCGATCTGGTCTCGATGCTGGCGCACGGCGAGGCCACGCGGAACATGGAGCCGCGCGAGTATTTCGGGAACATCGTGCTGCTGACGGTCGGCGGCAACGACACCACGCGCAACACCATCTCCGGCTCGATCCTGGCCCTGAACCGCAACCCCGATCAGTACGCCAAGCTGCGCGCCAACCCAGGCTTGATCCCCTCCATGGTCTCCGAGACCATCCGCTGGCAGACACCGCTCGCCCACATGCGCCGCCGCGCCCTCCGGGACTTCGAGTTCGGCGGCAAGACCATCAGGAAGGGCGACAAGGTCATCATGTGGTACGTCTCGGGCAACCGCGACGACGAGGTGATCGACCGTCCCAACGAGTACATCATCGACCGCGAACGCCCGCGCAATCACATGTCCTTCGGCTTCGGCATCCACCGCTGCGTGGGCAACCGCCTGGCCGAGCTCCAGTTGAAGATCATCTGGGAAGAGATCCTAAAGCGCTTCCCGATGATCGAAATGGTCGGGGAGCCCAAGCGCGTCTACTCAAGCTTCGTGAAGGGCTACGAGAGCATGCAGGTGGTCATTCCGAAGCGGAATTAGCGGTCCTCCCGCGTCTCCCGCACGCGCACGATCAGGGACTGGCTGGCGGTCGCCATCAGCTCGCCGTCCTGGGCGAACAGGTACATGGCGCCATGGCCGAAGCCGCCGTGGACGCCCAGGATGCGGATGTCGCACAGCACCCACTCGGTGGGCACGATCCGGCGGATGCGCAGCGTGTTGTCCAGGCTGTTGCCGCCGGCGTTCTGACCCAGCGCATTGCCGATGCCGGACGGCACATGGTCGGCCATGATCGCCAGCATCGAGGCGTCGATGGCGAACCGCTCGCGCGGCCGGATCCACAGGAGCGACCGACCGTCGGCTTCCGGGTTTCCAGCCCGGTCGCCGCCGTAGCGGCCCTTGGCGACGCGGACCTCGATGCGACTGTGCAGGCCCCCGCCGTCGCCGCGCCAATGCTCGCCGGGATCGCAGTCCTCAGGCGGGGCGGCCTCCGGCATCGTCAGCCACTGCGCCGAGATCTCGCTCGGCCGCGCGCCCAGGGCGGCGTTGACCGTGAAGATCTCCTTGTCGCCCACGTGACCGATGACGCGGGCCTGGGTGTTGTACTTGCCGATGGCGGGCGTCCAGACGTCCAGGTCCACCACGCTCGGCGGCCGCGCGTAGGAGAGATATTGCGCCGTGGCCCAGATCAGCGGCCGGCCGGTGGTGCGTTCCATGGCCCCGATGGCCGAGGCGAGGCCCACGCCGCCGAACATGAACATCTCGTCCGGGCGGCCCACGCAGACACCCGGCGTCAGCGGCAGGAACCAGCGATGCGGATTGTGCGTGGCGCGCAGGTCGAAGAAGAGCCGATCCATGCTCCCTTCATGAGCCCACCCGCCCCGGCTTCGCAAGGCGTGCGGAAACGTCAGCGGCCGCACCCACCGAAGTGGATGCGGCCGCCAATCAGGTCGGGAACGCTCGGCTAGCGGAAGTTTGAGTGCCAGTCGCCGTCGCGGTCGCCGTCGCGATCCCGGTCACGACCGTGGCCACGATCCCGATCGCGCTCATACCGCGCCCGGCCATAGCCATCGTCGTTGTAGCGGGCGTCATATCCGCCAGCCCGATATCCGTAAGCCGGCTGTGTGTAGATGTAGGTCGGCTGGGCATAGGCGTAGGCCGGTTGGGCGTAGTAGCCGCCGTTGGCGTAGGCCGGGGTCCGGTAGCCCGAGTTGTAGCCCTGATAGCCGCAGGACGAGCTCGACCCGCGGGCGATGCTGCTGCCCAGCAAGGCGCCGGCGACACCGCCGATCGCGGCTCCCCCGGAACGGCCGCCATGGTGGGCGGCGAGGTTTGAGCCCAGCACGGCGCCGGCGATGCCGCCGATCACGGCGCCGGCCGTGGCGTTGCCGCGGTTGTCTTGGCGGCAGTCGTTGGCGTAGGCGCCGCGGTAGGGCTGCGCGACGCTGGGGGTGGCGACCGTGGCGGCCGCCAGGGCGGCGATCACGACGCCAGAGATTGCGGCGACCTTCATGTCTGTCTCCAGTCTGTCTAGCTGCGGAACCGAAGCCTCGGCCCGCTTATGAACGTGATTGAGCGCCTCCGCCGCTGAACCGCCTCTGAGGGCGCTGTTATCTGGGGTTCACAACCCGGGCCGCCCTCGCTCGGGGTTCGCGCCCGTCCGCGCAGCGCCTATATCCCCTCGATGACCGCCAAGACCGTCAAAGCCCAGCACCCCGCCCGTCGCGACGACATCGGCGACCTCATCACCCGCCGCCCGGTGCCGGGGTCAGGCCTCGAGCAGGTCGATCCGTTCCTGTTCCTGAACCATCACGGCCCGCAGACCTACGGGCCCAACAACGCCGGCCTGCCGTTCGGGCCGCACCCGCACCGCGGCTTCGAGACCGTGACCTTCATCCTGGCGGGCGAACTCGCGCACCGGGACTCGGCGGGCCACGAGAGCATCATCCGGGCCGGCGGGATCCAGTGGATGACGGCCGGCTCCGGCCTGATCCACGCCGAGGTCTCCCCGGACGCGTTCCTGAAGACCGGCGGGCCACTGGAGCTGCTGCAACTTTGGGTCAATCTGCCCGCGCAGCTGAAGATGAGCCCGCCGCGCTACGTCGGGCTGCAGGATGACGAGATCCCCGCGATAACCGCCGACCGGGGCGCGGCCACCATCCGCCTGATTTCCGGCGCCTGGAGCGGCCACACCGGGCCGATCCCCTCGCTCACCGGCGTCTTCATGAGCACCATCGACCTCAAGGCCGGGGGCCGGGCCGGCTTCGGGTCGCTCGCCGGGCGCAACGTCCTGCTCTACGTCGTCTCTGGCGAGGTGAATGTGAACGGCATCGCCGTCGCGGCCTGGACGCTGGTCGAGCTCGACCTGGAGGGCGACATGCTGGAGATCGTGGCCGCCAGCGACGCGGTCGTCCTGTTCGGCCACGCCGAGCCGATCGGCGAGCCGGTCTTCGCCCATGGCCCGTTCGTGATGAACACCCGCCAGGAGATCGTCGACGCGATCGCCGACTACAACGCCGGCCTCTTCGACAACGTCAGCGCGGCCTAACCGCCTCGCAAGGCCGCCGAGATCGCCGCCAGGCCCGCCTCAAGGTCCGCCGAGGTCGGCCAGCCGTAGCCGAGGCGGAAGGAACTGTCGGGCCGTTCGAACCAGTGTCCGGGGCCGACGTAGGCCCCATGGTCTTCCAGGAGGCGGCGGTAGAAGCCCTCGGTTCCGCCCTTGGGCTCGGCCGTCATCCTCGGAAAGCAGACGACGCCCCCGCTGGGCTTCACCCACTCCAGCCGATCCTCGCCGGCCATCCAGTCGCCGACCAGCTTCAGGCGGCGGCGCATCTCGGTCAGGCGTGGGCCCAGGATCGCGGCGCGGCGCTCCATCACCTGCTCGGCCATCCATTCGTCCATGACGCTGCCGCAGATGCCGATCTGCTCGCTGGCCGCCAGGAAGATCTCCTGCAGGGCGGGATCCTTGCTGATCAGCCAGCCGATGCGGATGCCGGGGACGCCGTAGGCCTTGGAGAGCGACGAGACGCTGATCACATGGGCGCCAAGGGAGGCGGCCAGCGGCAAGGGACCGTCGTACGACAGGTCACGGTAGGTTTCATCCACCAGCAGGCGGCAGCCATGCCCGGCCGCCAGGTCCGACAGCGCATGCAGCTCGGCCGCGGTGAGCATCACGCCGGTCGGGTTGTGCGGATTGGTGACGCTGATGATCTTCGTCGCCGGCGTGAGCGCCGCGGCGACCTTGGCGAGGTCAATGCGGAACCCGTCCTCGAAGGCCAGGTCGATGTGCGTCGTCGGGCAACCGATCGCCCGCGGGGTCTCCAGGTTGGTCGCGTAGTTCGGGCGGACGACCACCAGATGGTCCCGCGGCCCGAGCAGCGAGGTGGCGATGATGAAGAGCGCGCCCGCCGCGCCGGTGGTGATCAGCACGTCGGCGGCGGTGAGCCCCGGCCCCTCCGCCGCGATCAGGTCGCGAAGCCGTTGGCGGCCGCGATGCTCGCCGTAGAGCAGCGGGACGTCCGTCGGGATGGTGAGGCCCAGGTCGGCCAGGCTCTGATCGGCGACCGAGCTCTCCGACAGGTTGAAGCGGATGCGCGCGTAGCCGTACTCCTCCGGGCTCTCCACCTCGATGGGCATTCGGACGTATCGCAAGGGGGCTTCCTAGCTGCGGGTGAACACCGGATCTTTGCGGTCCCGAAAGGCGGCGACCGCGGCCTTGTGATCGGCGGACTTGCGCAAGACGCGCAGCTCCGGCGCGGCAATCGCGCCCCAGTCCTCCGGCGACAGGTCCAATGCGCGGTTGGCGGTGCGCTTGGTCGCCTCGACGGAGAGCGGCGCGCG
>PLEH01000118.1 GCA_003136395.1 Phenylobacterium sp. | reverse complement strand
AAGATCGCCTCCGACCTCGACAAGCCGCGCGGCTTTTCGGTGATCGGCGGCGCCGAGGCCCAGGCGTTCCTCGCGCCCAGGTCTGTCGGCATCCTGCCGGGTGTGGGGCCGGCCATGGTGGCGAGCCTTGAGAAGGCCGGCATTCGCACCGTCGGCGACCTGGCGCGGATGGACGTCAAGGAACTGGCTGAACGATTCGGCTCGCACGGGCTTCGGCTCTCGCGCCTGTCGCACGGCGAGGACCACCGTGCGGTGAACCCCAATGAAGACCGCAAGGGAATCAGCGCCGAGACCACCTTCAACGACGATCTTTCCGCCCTCTCCGACCTGGAGGACGTGCTGGCCGAGCTTTCGGAAAAGGTCGCCCGCCACGCCCGCGCCGACGGCCTCGCCGGCCGCGTGGTGACCCTGAAACTGCGGACCACCGACTTTCGCATCCTGACGCGCCGGCGCACGATCGCGGTGCCCACCCAGACCGCCAGGACCCTGTTCGCCGTTGGCCGCGAGCTGCTGGCCAGGGAAGCGACCGGTCGCCCCTACCGCCTGATCGGCATCGGCATGGCGGAATTGATCGAGGCCGGGGCTGTGGAAGACGACTTCTTCGCGGGCGATGAGCAGCGCGCACTCAAGGGCGAGCAGACGCTGGATGCGATCCGGGCCAGATTCGGTGCGGGGGCTGTGACCTCGGGTCGCATCTTCCGCAAAAGGGGCCGGATCGACACCGATTGAGAACAACTTGCGGTCCAACCTCGCGGTCGAAATGGAGACAGATGACAGTTTAGCTGGGCGCCGTGACGATTCGACCCTTCCAAATGAGTTGCGTTTGCATATCTAATCCACCGGCGGCGAAGCGGCAGCGCCGGCAGGAGATCGTTTCAATGGCCGATCGTAAAATGGGAGACCAGGACACCGGCATCCGGTCGGCGGTGGTCACTCAGACAAAGCCCAAGACACAGAAGCCCTCGATGTATCGAGTGCTGATCTTGAACGACGACTACACGCCAATGGAATTCGTCGTTTATGTGCTTGAGCAATTCTTCAATAAGTCGCGCGAAGATGCGACTCGCATAATGCTCCACGTTCATCAACACGGTGTCGGGGTGTGTGGGGTGTTCACCTACGAGGTGGCGGAAACAAAAGTGGCCCAGGTCGTTGATACGGCGCGGCGGCATCAGCACCCGCTGCAGTGCACTATGGAAAAGGATTAAGGTCCCCCGTGCCCTCATTCTCGCGGCCCCTCGAAGAGTCTCTGCATCGCGCGGTGGCTTATGCCAATCAGCGAAAGCACGAATACGCGACGCTGGAGCATCTGCTCCTGTCCCTCGTCGACGACGAGGAAGCCGCCGGGGTGATGCGCGCCTGCGACGTTGACCTCTCGGCGCTGCGCACCACGCTCACCAACTACGTGGACACCGAACTGCGCTCCCTGGTCGTGGACGACGGCGAGGACGCCAAGCCCACCGCCGGCTTCCAGCGGGTGATCCAGCGCGCCGTGATCCACGTCCAGTCCTCGGGCCGCGAGGAAGTCACCGGCGCCAATGTACTGGTGGCGATCTTCTCCGAGCGGGAGAGCCACGCCGCCTACTTCCTGCAAGAGCAGGACATGACCCGCTACGATGCGGTCAACTACATCGCCCACGGCATCGCCAAGAAGGCCGGCGCCACCGAAGCCAAGCCCGTGAAGGGCGCCTCGGACGACGAGGACAAGCCCACCGTCAAGACCGGCGGCGAGGCGCTCGAGGCCTATTGCGTGAACCTCAACGAGAAGGCCAAGCAGGGCAAGGTCGACCCGCTGATCGGCCGGTCGGCCGAGGTGGAGCGCTGCATCCAGATCCTCTGCCGGCGAACCAAGAACAACCCGCTCCTGGTGGGCGACCCCGGCGTCGGAAAGACCGCAATCGCCGAGGGCCTGGCCCGAAAGATCGTCAACCACCAGGTCCCCGAGGTCCTGGCGGGCTCCACCATCTTCTCGCTGGACATGGGCTCGCTGCTGGCCGGCACCCGCTACCGCGGCGATTTCGAAGAGCGCGTGAAGCAGGTGGTCAAGGAACTGGAGAACCACCCCGACGCGGTCCTGTTCATCGATGAGATCCACACGGTGATCGGCGCCGGAGCGACCAGCGGCGGGGCCATGGACGCCTCGAACCTGCTGAAGCCGGCGCTCGCCTCAGGCACGCTTCGGTGCATGGGTTCGACGACCTACAAGGAGTTCCGCCAGCACTTCGAAAAGGACCGCGCTCTGGTCCGGCGGTTCCAGAAGATCGACATCAACGAGCCCACGATCGACGACACGATCAAGATCCTGAAGGGCCTGAAAATCTACTACGAGGAGTTCCACAAGCTCCGCTACACCAACGACGCCATCAAGGCGGCGGTGGAGCTGTCGGCCAAGTACATCAACGACCGCAAGCTGCCGGACAAGGCCATCGACATCATCGACGAGGCCGGGGCGAGCCAGATGCTGCTGCCCGAGAGCCGCCGCAAGAAGATCATCGGGTTGAAGGAGGTCGAGGCCGTCGTCGCCAAGATCGCCCGCATCCCGCCGAAGTCGGTGTCCAAGACGGACACCGAGGCGCTGAAGCAGCTGGAGACCGACCTGAAGCGCGCGGTCTACGGCCAGGACGACGCCATCGACCAGCTCTCGTCGGCCATGAAGATGGCCCGCGCGGGCCTGCGCGACGCCAACAAGCCGATCGGGTGCTACCTCTTCTCGGGCCCCACCGGCACCGGCAAGACCGAGACGGCCCGCCAGCTCGCCTCCACCCTCGGCATCGAACTCCTGCGGTTCGACATGAGCGAGTACATGGAGCGCCACACGGTGAGCCGCCTCATCGGGGCGCCTCCGGGCTATGTGGGCTTCGACCAGGGCGGCCTGCTGACCGACGCCGTCGACCAGCATCCCCACGCCGTGGTGCTGCTCGACGAAATCGAGAAGGCCCACCCCGACGTCTACAACATCCTGCTGCAGGTCATGGACCATGGGGCCCTGACGGACTCCAACGGCAAGAAGATCGACTTCCGCAACGTGGTCCTGATCATGACCACCAACGCCGGCGCCTCCGACGCCCAGCGCAACTCCATCGGCTTCGGCCGCGGGAAGCAGGACGACGAGGCCGAGGAGGCGATCAAGCGGGTGTTCACGCCGGAATTCCGCAACCGCCTCGACGCGGTGGTGGCCTTCAAGTCGCTGACCCCGGAGATCATCAAGCAGGTCGTCCAGAAGTTCATCATGCAGCTGGAGGCCCAGCTCGCCGACCGCCACGTCACCATCGAGACCACCGACGAGGCGGCCGACTGGCTGGCCAAGAACGGCTTCGACGAACTCTATGGGGCGCGTCCGCTCGGCCGCGTAATCCAGGAGAACATCAAGAAGCCTCTCGCCGACGAGATCCTGTTCGGCAAGCTGGTGAAGGGCGGCCACGTCAAGGTGGTGCTCAAGGACGGCAAGATGGCCTTCGAGATCGAGGGCGAGAGCCGCGAACCGGGCGCGCCCGTCATCGAGAACCCGGCCGAGGACGCCGCGGAGGCCACCCCGCTCGCCGTGGACTAGCCGGGCGACCCGGCCGAGACACCGATGGCCCCGGGTTCGCGCCCGGGGCCTTTCGCGTTTGTGGGTCGCCTAGCTGATCTTCGCCGCGATCTCAGCCGCCAGGACCTTGAGCTCGCCAGGATCGGCCATGCCGCCGGCGCCGTGCCGGCCGAGCGCCACGCCCTCCCAGCGGGGAATGATGTGGAAATGCAGGTGGTAGACGGTCTGGCCGGCCGGAGCGCCATTGAACTGGGTCACCACGATCCCGTCGGGATTGAGGGCGGCGCGGACCGCGCGGGTCACCCTCTGCACGCCCAGGATCACATTGGCGAGCACCCCTGGATCCTCGTCGAGCAGGTTGCGCGCGACCGAGTGCTTGGGGATCACCAGGGTGTGGCCGCGGCTCTGCGGGAACACGTCCATGAAGGCCAGCACGTGGTCGTCCTCGAACACCCGGGCCGCCGGAGCCTCGCCCCGCAGGATCTTGGCGAAGATGTTGCCGTCGTCGTAGGTCCCGTCCAAGCTCATGGGCATCGCTCCTGATCGGAGCTTTCGTAGCAAATCGGCCGGGAGGGTGGAAACGATGGGCGCAGGCGGCTCGAACGAAAAGCCCAGCGGGCTCACGGAGCGGCAGCAGAAATGGTTCGCCTCGGTCCAGGCGAGCCTGGAGCGCGACACCGGCAAAACCATCGATGAATGGGTCGCCATCGCGAAGACCTGTCCGCACGACAAGCCGCGCGCACGATCCGATTGGCTTCGCGAGCACCACGGCCTGGGCGTCAACCGTGCGGCGCACGTGCTGTCGGTGGCCTTCCCTTCGGAGATGCGCTGGGACGACGCGGGGCCGTTGCGCGCCGCGCTGTGGACGGACTCCGCGTCAGAGGCGATTCTGCAGGCGTTGGAAAAGGCCGTGGCCAGGCTGCCGGACATCACCACCGGCCAGCGCAAGACCTACACCGCCTGGTCGCGCAAGGTGCAGATGGCCGCCTGCAAGCCGGTGAAGGGGGGCCAGGTGCTGATCGGCTTCGCGGTCGAGCCCTCGGCGGATCCGCGGCTGTCGCCGCGCGGCAAGAGCGAGAGCTGGGGAGACCGGCTGAAGGGCCAGATGCTGCTGACCTCGCCCAAGGACGTGAACGCGCCGATCGAGGGGCTGCTGAGACAGGCCTGGGAGCGAAGCTGACCTTCCTTTCCCATTTCGTGGGAAGGGAAGTCACTCCTTCCGAAACGGCGAATACTCCTCCGCCAGCCACTCCATCTCCTGCTCCACGCCCTGACGCTCCTGCATGACGAAGCGTTCGACCGGGCCGCGCAGCGCCGGGTCGGCGATGTAGTGGGCGGAATAGACGGGCCTGGGCAGATAGCCGCGGGCGATCTTGTGCTGGCCCTGCGCGCCGGCCTCCACGCGGGCCAGGCCGCGGGAGATCGCCCAGTCGATGGCCTGGTAGTAGCAGAGCTCGAAATGCAGGAAGGGCACGTCCTCGACGCAGCCCCAGTTGCGGCCGTAGAGGCAGTCGTCGCCGATCAGGTTGAGCGCGCCGGCGATCCAGCGGCTGTCCTTGCGGGCCATGATCAGCAGCACGCGGTCGGACATCCGCTCGCCCAGCAGCGAAAAGAACGGCCGCGACAGATAGGGCCGGCCCCACTTGCGCGACCCGTTGTCCATGTAGAAGCCGAAGAAGGCGTCCCAGTGGTCCTCGGTCAGGTCCTCGCCGGTCAGGCAGAGGATCTCGAGCCCTTCGCCGGCGTCGCGGCGTTCGCGCCGGATGGTCTTGCGCCGGCCTGAGGANNAGCGCCAGGCCCTGCTCGCCCATCCAGCGCCACTCGTCCCCGGTGGGGAAATTCACATGGAAGGACGAGGCGCCATAGCGCTCGCAAAGCGTGAGCGCGCCGCCCAGCAGGAACTTGCGGGCCTGCTCTGTGTCCACATCCGGCCGGGCCAGGAACCGGGCCCCGGTGGCCGGCGTGAAGGGCGCGGCGGAGAGGAGCTTGGGGTAGTAGCGGCCGCCGGCCCGCTCATAGGCCTCGGCCCAGGCGTGATCGAAGATGTATTCTCCCTGGCTGTGCGACTTCAGATAGAGCGGCATGACCGCGGCGACGGCTCCCTGCTCATCTTCGATCGCCAGATGCTGCGGGCCCCAGCCGGTGCGCTCGGTGGCGCAGTTCGACTCTTCGAGCGCGTGCAGGAAATCGTAGCGGATGAACGGGTTACCGGCGTAGGCGGGGTTGGTCGCGCAGGCGTCCCAGGCCTCGCGGCCGACCTCGGCGACCCGGCGGCAGACCCTCACCGCCGCCTTCAAGGTCACGGGTGGAAGCCCTCGAAGATCAGGTTATCGCAGCCGTCGCGGATCGCCTCCCACTGGGCGGGGTTCCGGACGGTCCAGGCGACGATCGGCAGGCCCTCGACGCGGAAGCCGTTGGCGATGTGGCTGGGCAGCATGTCGAGGCCGAGCGCCAGGAAATGCGGCCGCGCGATCGCCACGTGCTCCAGGCGGGCGAAGCTGTGGCGTTGCTCCTCCTCCATGTGCGTCGCGCGCTTGTAGGAATAGCTGTCGAGCCCGCGCAGCACGCCGGGGAACCGCTCGGCGAACCAGGCATGTGAATAGGGGTTGAAGCCGATCACGCAGACCGGCCCGTTGTGGTCGATCAGCACCTCGTGGGTCCTCTGCTCCAGGGGACCCACGCGGCCGTAGGGGGTCTTGAGCTCCACGTGCACCATGGCCCGGTGGCCGACCTCGACCAGGGCTTCCGTCAGCGTGGGGATGCGTTCGTCCGACCCCTTCAGCCGCATCTGGACAAGGTCGGCGGCGGTGTAGTCGCAGAGCTTGCCGGGCCGGCCGGTCATCCGCTCCAGGTCCTCGTCGTGGAACACCATGGCCTCCCCGTCGGCGGAGAGCTGGACGTCGAGCTCGATGCCGTAGCCGCCGGCGCAGGCGGCCTGGAAGGCGCCCAGCGAGTTTTCCGGCGGGCCGTCGGGGCTCCACAGGCCGCGGTGGGCGATGGCGGGCTCGAAGAGCCGCTCCCAGGCGTCGCCGAACCGCTCCTTCACGAGGGGGCCTTCACGAGAGCGCCACCACAGCGTCGACCTCCACGGCGAAGTTCATCGGCAGGCGGTAGACGCCCACCGCCGAGCGGGCGTGACGGCCGGCGTCGCCGAACGCTTCGACCATCAGGTCGGAGCAGCCATTGATCACCTTGGGGATCTCGAAGAAACCGGGGCCGCACTGGACGAAGCCCCCCAGTTTCACGACCCGGACCACGCGGTCGAGGTCGCCCTCACAGGCGGCGCGCATCTGGGCCAGCAGGCTGAGGCCGCAGAGGCGAGCGGCGCGCTGGGCGGTCTCCAGATCGACGTCCTCGCCGACCACGCCCTTGATGCCGCCTGAGGCGTCCAGCGACACCTGGCCGGAGATGTGGACCAGCTCGCCCACCCGCACGAACGGGACGTAGTTGGCGACGGGGGCGTTAGGCTGCGGCAGGACGACGCCCGCGGCGGCCAGTCGGTTTTCGATCTGGGACATGCCGCAACGTCTAGCGCCCTCCCCTCGTGAGGAAAAGACGGCCCCAATGAGAAAAGCCCCGGAGCATCGCTGCTCCGGGGCTTTCAATCCCATCGGCCCGAAAGACCGTACGCGGGAGACTAACTCTTAGCGAGCGGCCTGCAGGCGCTCGACCATGGCGGTCATGCGCTCGTTCAGCGGCTTCATGCTGTCCTTCACCGAGGCCGAAACGGTCTCGGACATGCGGCCCATCTCGGCCATGTAGGTTTCCAGCGCCGTCTTGGCGAAGGCGGTCTGCAGTTCAACCACTTCCTGGACGCTCTTGGCCGTGCTCAGCGACTTGGCGGCGGCGACCTGGTTCTCGAAGCTGGACTTCGAGAAGGCCATCGCCTGGGCGCCCAGGGCTTCGGCGCCCTTGGTGGCGGCGGTCACGGAGGCGACGACGGCTTCCAGATTCTTCTTGGAGAGGGCGTTGGCGTCGTTCAAGGCGGTCAGGGTCTTTTCGACGCCGTCCTTGAAGGCGACGTTCGAGGCGGCGGTGATCTGATCGACGGTGGTCTTGACGGAGGCGGCGGCGGCCATGGGTTCGGTCCTTTGGGGTTTGGGGCGCGGCGGACGCCGCGGGCAGGAGATTCGCAGTGGGGCCTGGGCCCCGGAAAACGCCGACGTTGTCTCATGTTGCAGTGCAGCAGTCAATGCCTTTTTGTGCAGTGCAACATTTCTGTCCTAGGCTGAATTCGCTGGAGAAAGCTCTGCCGCAGCGCGGCCGCGACAAAACAGCCCGTTCAACAGCTGTTTACTCTAATTTCAGCTTAGGGCTGTCATGGTAGGTAGATTCACGGGCGGTCCAGCGGCCGTTCCCAAACCTTTGATTCGACGGACGAAGCATGATCCAGCACGCCCGCCGCCTGTTCCTAGCGTTAGGTCTGGCCGCGACCACCGCCTTCTCCGCCGCCGCTACGCCGGCCGCCGCACAGATCCCCTACTTCCAGAATCTGCTGTCCGCGTCCCAGACCAAGTACGCCGCCATCGTGGTCGATGCGAAGTCCGGCGAGATCCTCTACGCCAAGCACGCCGACAGCCCGCGCTATCCGGCGTCGATCACCAAGATCATGACGCTCTATCTGACGTTTGAGGCGCTGGCCTCGGGCAAGCTGCATCCCGACGACAAGGTGTTGGTCTCGCCTCACTCCGCGGCCCAGGCGCCGACCAAGCTGGGCGTCCGCGCCGGCGACTCGGTCACGGTGACCGAGGCCATGGACGGCATGGCCACCAAGTCGGCCAACGACATGGCCGTGGCCATGGCCGAGAAGCTGGGCGGCACGGAGAGCCGTTTCGCCGCGCTGATGACGCTGCGGGCCCAGGAGCTGGGCATGCAGAACACTCATTTCGTGAATGCGTCCGGCCTGCCCGACAGCCGCCAGCTGACCACGGCCCGGGACATCGCAATCCTGTCGCGCGCGGTGATGCGCGACTACCCACAGTACTACAAGCTGTTCAGCCTGCAGGAATTCACCTTCCGCGGCCAGGTGATGGCCAACCACAACCATCTGCTGGGCCGAATGCAGGGCGTGGACGGGCTGAAGACCGGTTTCACCAACGCCTCGGGCTTCAATCTCGCCGTCTCCGCCGTGCGGGATAACCGCCGCCTGATCGCGGTGGTCATGGGCGGCCCGACGACGGCCCAACGCGACCAGAACGCCGAGGACCTGCTCCTCACCGGCTTTGACGTGATGCGCCGCCGCAGCCTCGGCGAGAAGATCGTCGTGGCTCAGAACATGTTCGAACCCACCGAGCTCAATGGCCCGGTCGTTCGCCCGCCGAGCGAACAGGGCGACGGTGACCAGACGTCTCTGAAGATCGAACTGGCCTCCGCGCCGGCCGCCAAGGCGGGCAAGATCGAAGTCGCACCTGCCCGCCACAGCAAGGCCAAGTGGGCCGTGCAGGTTGGCGAGTTCCGCTCCAAGGCCGACGCGCACCATCAGATCGCGCTCGTCGAGAAGAAGTTCAGCGACCACTTCGACGGCGTGCGCGGCGCGGCCGAGAAGGCCGGCCGCAAGTACAAGGCGGTGTTCACAGGCTTCGCCGAGGCCGACGCCAAGGGCGCCTGCCACGCTTTGAAGGCCAAGCGGCTGGCCTGCATGGTCATCGAACCCGCCTGATCACGGGCATTCGGCGCGCTAGAGCCTGACCGCGC
>PLEH01000247.1 GCA_003136395.1 Phenylobacterium sp. | reverse complement strand
TCAAGGGCGCCTGCTCGGCCATCGTTGCGCCCGCCATGGACGCGTTCGCCGCGGAGTCCCCCGCGGCGGCCGATCCGCGGCTGGTCGAGCATCTCCTCGACGTGCTGTTCGACCTTGGGGTAACGGAAGCTGCGGTCGGATCGACACGCGCGACGGCCGCCCTGTGGCTCGAGAACCGCGACGTGTTCGTCGCCGCCGACCTTCTGGGTTACCGCTACGAGACGTCCGTGGGACACCCCTACGACGTCATCGACCTGGCGGAAGACCTGCAGCAGGGCGTGTTCCCGGACTGGGGGCCACTGGCCGGCACGCCCTTGTCGCGGGCGTGGCTCGAGGCGGACCTGCGCATCGTCGTCGCCGCCAACCGGACCGACGAGGACGATGGCTACGCCCTTTGCCTTTCGACGTTGCTGAGCGTCCTGCCGCACACCGACAAGGACTATCACTATCGCTATCGACGGGACGCCGGCGAGGTGGTGGCCCAACTGGCGGCGGTCGCGCCGGTGGACTTCGCCCTCATAGACGCGGTCGTCAGCGGCCACGGCCACGCCGGGGCGCGGGCGCCGCTGCCTCTGCGGACCGACACGGTCATCGCCGCGTCCGACCCGGCCCTGGCCGACTATATGGGCGCCCTGAAGATGGGGCTCGACCCCTTCGTCTCGGCGCTCGCCGCACCCTGCCTGCGGGCGGCGCGGCCAACGCCGCAAACCCGGATGCTGGGCCCACTGGAGCCCTACCACGGCTGGATCAACGTCGAGCCTTCGCTTGTCGCCTCAACCGCTGCGCGGCGCGAGTTCGTGACCGCCGACCGGGCGCTGCGTCCCGTCCTGCAGCACGTCGATCGAAGCCTGTTCCCCTTCCGGCACCCGGCGAACGACTGGCTCAACAAGGCGCTCGCCGATGTCGCGTCGGCGGGTGATGCAGGCGCCGACGGCGCCAGGCTGCTGGGCTTCCTCAACCTGGCGCTGGGGGAGGCGGAGAAGGCCGGGACCGTGTGGGGCGTGATGTTCGACAAGGACACGCTGCGCCGGCGAGAGGCCTGCCTCAATATCGATCCGGCCAGCCTCAGCGACGCTGACTATGACGCCCTGCCGGCTGAGCTTGGCGTACAGGCCGAGCTGCTGCGCGGCGTCGCGGCCAATGCTGACGGCGTACGCTGGCGCTTCGACGACGGGGCGGTGCTGTTCGACGGCGCTCGGCGCATCCCCGTGCCGTTCGAGGCCTTCACGGAGGCCGTGGCGGTCCACCGCTCGATCCAGTTCATGAACGACTACGCCGGCGGCCGCGCGTTGGTGACCGGCGTCGATTCCGAGGGCCGCGTGGCGCGTCAGATCGAGCGCAATCTCTACCTGCCGCAACCCAACTACACCGCGCTTGGCGGCGGCGTGACCATCGACGTCACCAAGATAGAGGTCATCGACTACAGCCCGCGCCGACAGCGCATGTTCTGGAAGACCGTGCTGAGCGAGAACGGCTCGGCTATCGCCGACGATGGAATCGTAACGTTCGAGGCCCTGGGGGGCGACACCCTGGTGACGATCTGGGGGCGCCAGCATTTCTGCCTCCCGCCGCTGTGGGCGGCGCTCGACCGCGAACTCACGCCCGCGATGAAGCGAACCCTGGTCAGCGAGGCCTATGGCCGGTTCTTCGCCAGGACCTTCGCCAACCTGGAAGCCGTGGCCGAGGGGCGCGAGGTCCGCATCGGTCGGGCCTGGTCCGAGGCCTCCGAGGGCGAGCCCCTGCCGGTCGAGCGGCTCTCGGACGCGATGAAGCGGCTTCAGCACCCGGACGGTCTTGACCTCATGGCCACGCTGAAGTCGGCGTTCCGCCGGCCTTCGGAGGCGCGCCCGGAGGCCGCCCGGATCGACGCCGACGGCTTCCATCATTTCGAACCTCTTGCGCATCGCACGGAGCCGGGGCCGGCAGCCTCGGCCCTGTCGGCCGCCTTGCAGGACCTGCGCCACGCGGCCTGGGTCGATGCCGGAGCACAGGGATGAGGGCGCTCGTGACCGGCGCGAACGGCCTGATCGGCGCGAACCTCGTGCGGGAACTCTTGCGGGAGGGCGCCGAGGTGAGGGGGCTGGTGCGGGGCGATTCCAACGTCGCCGACATCGCCAGGCTGCCGATGGAATTCGCAGTGGGCGACGTGCTCGATCCGGCGTCGCTGGACGCCGCGGTCGCTGGGCAGGACGTGGTCTTCCACACCGCCGTCGCGTTCAGCTACTGGGGCCAAGAGCCGGCCGCCATGGCCCGCACGGCGACCGAGGGCAGCGGCAATGTCCTGGCCGCCGCCGCCGCGGCCGGGGTCCGGCGCGTCGTGATGACGTCGTCGTCGGTGACGCTGGGCGCCTCCTATTCGCCCGAGGTCCGCGACGAGGTGTTCAACGCCGAGGACGATCCGGATGAGCCCGCCTACGTGCTGGCGAAGATCGCCCAGGAACGGGAAGCCCTCGCCGCCGCACGGCGATTGGGGATCGAGATCGTCTTCGCCTGCCCGACGATGAGTGTCGGCCCCTACGGCGCGAGCCTGGGCCCCAGCAACGGCTTGGTGACCAGCTACATTGCCGATCCCTTCCACCTCACCTGGGCCGGAGGATGCAACATCGCCTCGGCGCAGGACGTGGCGGAGGGCCATGTCCTGCTGGCGGCCCACGGAGAGCCCGGCGCCCGCTATGTCCTGGGCGGCGAGAACCTGTCGTGGCGCGACATCCACGGCTTGGTCGCCGAGCTCACCGGCGTCCCACCGCCAACGGCCGTCGCCAGCGCAGTGACCTGCTACGGCCTGGCGGTCGCCGAGGAGGCGCGCGCCCGGCTGACCGGAAGACCGCCGCTCGCCACCCGGGCCCAGGCGCGGATGGTTGGCCGCTACTACTGGTACAGCCACGCCCGCGCCGCGGCGCTGGGCTACAGTCCCAGGCCCGCGCGCCAGGCCCTCGCCGAGGCCGTCGCCTGGCTTTCTGCGTCGCCGCATGTTTCCCGCGAGAGCCGAGTCGGGATGCGCCTGGGCCGGGAAGTCCAGGCCGCGCGCCTCGCCCGGCTGGCTGAAGAGCGCGCTTTGCGGCTGGGAGTCTTCGCATGAGGGATTTTCGATGCCTGGTCGGCGTCCGCCATCCCCCGCAGGACATCGCCGGCGCAGTGCGCGACCTGATCTGCCAGGTCGGCCCCTCGCTGGAGCATGTGGAAAAGGTGGCTACCGTCACTCGCGTCGAACGGCCGGATGGGAGCACCGCCCTGGTCAACGAGTGGCGCGTCAACCCGACCCTGCCCACGGCGCTGAACGGCGTCCTCAGCCGCGATATGATGGGCTGGCTCGATCACGCCGAGTGGTCGTCGGACCTGACTGCGTGCGAGTGGCGCATCGAACCGTTCTTCATGGGCGAGGCGATTCAATGTCGGGGCGCCACGCGCTTCGAGCCGGCGATGGGCGGACGCGGGACCCGCGCAGTCTTCGAGGGCACGCTGGATATCGATCCGTGCGCCCTGTCGAGCTTGCAGCCCGCCTGGCGCGCGCCGGCCTCGCTCGCGGTCGAGCTGCTGATCGGGACCATCATTCCCAAGAACTTCCGCAAGACGGTCGAGGCGGTCGCCGGCTTGCTCGAAACCGAGCGTCAGCCGACCAGCGCGCCGTGATGGAAGCCGAGGCGCGGGTCGGCCAAGGGCGACAGGCTCGGCACGAACTCCTGAATGTCCGGCATGGGTGCGCGTAGCCGGATCCGGTTCGATGGATAGTCGTAGACGGTGATGTGGTTCAGCCCGCGGTTCGCTGTGAACAGCAGCCGTTGGTCCGCGGAGAGCTGGCAAGCGTAGACCGAGTCCAGGAGCGAAAACCGGCTGGCTCGCAACGCGCCCAGGACGTGCTGCGAATTGCCGAAGACATTGCCGCGCGCCAGGACGTCGTAGGCCTGGGTCGCGACTTCCCGCGGGCGTTGCGCAAGCGCGCCGGCGTCCGGCTTCTCGTCGACGATCCGGTGCCGCGCGAAGGTCTCCAGGTCCAGGAACAGGATCGACTGGCTGGCCCCGTTGCAGAAGATCAGCTCGCTGTCCGAGATGGCGATGTCCGAGTTGATGTGCGCCGGCGTCTCGCGTCCCGTCGCCCAGTGGCGGCGCACCCGCTTCGTCTCGGCGTCGATCTCGAACACATACTCCTTCAGCCAGGCGATCCCCCACTCGTGGAAGTCGACACGGTCCAGCGGCGCGACGCGGAACGAGATCGCGTAGAACACCTCCTCGCTCGGATGGGGCAGAATGTGCCAGCAGGTGGCCGGCAGCTTGATCACCGTCACCTCGCCGGTCTCCATGTCGCGCACGCCGACGTGGCGCGCCTCGCCACGGCGTCCGCGGCTGGGATCGTCCATGGAGCCATAGCAAAGGTGACGCCCCGAGGCGGTCAGCTTCATGGCGTGGGGCAGATGCACGCCGTGCGGCTCAAGCCGCTGGGGCTGGCCGAGGTCCTCCAGCGAGAAGGCCCAGAAATGCCGGCCGATGGCCGTGATGAAACAGCTGTCGTCCAGCCAGGCCAGGTGGGTGCTGCCCTGTAGCGAGGTGTCCGGCGTCTCGAAGCGAAGTGTCGAAATCCGCGCCAGTTCTTCCAGGTTGTTCGCATCGAAGAAGTGCAGGTGCTGGCCGGCGTTTCCCAGAAAGCCCACCTGGCCCGCTGGGTTCACCGAACACGCATGCCCGGCGGCGACACCGTCGTAGTATTTGATCTTCCAGGCGAAACGCTCGGTCGCCGGGTCGTAGAGGAACAGGCACATGCCGGCCATGCCTTCAAGGCCGTTGGCCCCGTTGCCATCCAGCGCGACATAGAAAGCGTAGGGGTAGCCCCGCACCCGCGTCCTCTCGATCCGTTGCTCGGCCCATTCCACCTAGAATAGAATGTCTTGGCAGTCGAACCTTCATGCTCCACCACAGGTGGTTATTGAGGTGTTCAAAATCTGGTCGCCCGTCCGGCCCTCGGGGGTCGAGGTGTCTCCGCTTGTGAGCGCCTAGGGGGCCTGCGTCTGCGGCCCACCGTTCCGCTGCGACAGAGTTGACCCCGCCGCGGGCTGGGTGAGCATGTCTCCATGGCTGAACCTTCCGTCCGCGACGTCGTCCCCGCCCATCGCTTCGATGAGGCGCGCCTGGCCGCCTGGATGGCCGCGAATGTGGAGGGCTATCGGGGTCCTTTGCGGGTGCAGCAGTTCCAGGGGGGCGCTTCCAACCCGACCTTTCTGCTGACCGGTGGCGACGGCCACCTCTATGTCCTGCGCAAGAAGCCGCCGGGGCAACTGCTCTCCAGCGCCCACCAGGTCGATCGGGAATACCGCGCGATGAAGGCGCTGGCCGGCCACATCCCCGTGCCGGTGATGCGCGCCCTGTGCGAGGACCCTGAGGTCATCGGGACGACCTTCTATGTGATGGACTACCTGGAGGGGCGCATCTTCCGGGACGCGACCTTGCCGGGCCTGACGCCCACGGAACGCGCGGCGGTCTACGATGACCTGAACGCCACCCTCGCCAAGCTCCACTCGGTGGATTTCGAGGCCATCGGCCTGGCCGATTTCGGCCGCCCCGGAAACTATTTCGAACGCCAGATCGCCCGTTGGACGCGCCAGTATCGCGACGCCGAGTCTGAATCGATCCCGGCCATGGAAGCCCTGATCGCCGAGCTTCCCGGACGGATTCCGGCCGACCAGTCGGTCGCCATCGCGCATGGCGACTACCGGCTGGAAAATGTGATGTTCCATCCCACCGAGCCTCGCCTCATTGCGGTGCTGGACTGGGAGCTCTCAACGATCGGCCACCCCTTGGCCGACATCGCCTACAACGGCTTCCTCTGGCGCTCCCATTCGCCGGGATGGGGGACCCTCGACGGTGTCGACTTCGCCACCAGCGGCATCCCGACCGAGGAAGACTACGTCGCGACCTACTGCCGTCGCACAGGCCGCGCCGGGATCGACGATTGGGCCTTCTACATGGCTTTTGGCATCTTCCGGTTGGCGTCGATCAGCCAGGGCGTCTACCGTCGGGTGCTTGCGGGCAATGCCGCCACCGAGGGGCGTGAAGCGCTCAACGGAACCCCGACGCTGGCGGCCCAGGCCCTGGCCATTCTGCGGGGCTGATCGGGATTCAGGGGCCCGCCGTCGCCTGACGCAGAGCCAGAAGGTCGGACTGGAACGCCAGCATCCGAAGCCGGATTTGCGGCCGGTATCTCTCGGTCGCGTAGGCGCAGAGCGTCGAGGCGTACCTGAAGCAGGCGGCCGGCTCCAATTCGTGGACGGCGCCGCCGCCCATGATCCAATTCAGCATGACCGCCGCGAACTGCCCGTCCAGGGCGTGCTGCAGCAGGTCCATGTCGATGTCCTCGGCGATGGCGCCTTCGCGCCGCGCCGCTTCAAACAGGCCCCGCCAGAACTGGCTGTTCTGTGGCGTGATGAGCGCGGCGCGCAGCTCTGCGTCGCCACCGCGGGGATCGAGAAGGGACGCCCAGAGCGCGCGATAAAACTCCGGATCCTGGACGTGGTAGGAGAAGGTGATGCTGAGGGCCTTGAAGATACGATCCACGGCGCTGAGGTCCTTCAGGATCGAAAACTTTTCCTGAAACTCGCGGGCGTCCTCCAGCACGGCCATCACGACACCGCGCTTTGAGCCGAACAGGTTGTAAGGCGTGGCCAGGCTGACGTTGGCCCGCGCGGCGATGGCGCGCATGGAGAGGCCGGTGTCGCCCGTCTCGCGGATCAGGCCGCGCGCGGCTGCGACGATGCGCTGACGCCGGGCCTCCTTGCCTTCCTCGCGCTTGCTGCTGATCATGCCTGCTAGGCGCAGATCTCGCCGGAGCGCGCCTCGGTGTAGCCCCCGTCTGCGTAGGCGACGGCGCCGTTGACCAGCACCACGTCGACGCCCGTGGCGGAACGGATGTAGCGCATGCCGTCCCCAGGCAGGTCGTGGACGGCCCGTTCTTCCTGACGGGCGATGGTGTCAGCGTCGAACACCACGATATCGGCGGCGTGGCCGACTTTCAGGCGCCCGCGGTCCTTCAGGCCCCAGATGTCGGCGGTGTCAGCCGTGATTTTCTTGACGGCTTGCTCGAGGGTGAAGTCGCCGGATTTGCGGACGAATTCGCTGAACAGGTAGCCGGTGTCGCCGTAGGTGGAGAAGGACGCCAGGTGCGCGCCGCCGTCGCTGGCTCCGATGTGGACGAGCGGGTTGGCCAGCATCGGGCCGATGCGGGCGGTGTCGTGGTGTCCAGCGTTGGCCGCCAGGAAGGCGACGTCGAGATCGTTCTCCCGGGATATATTGAGCACGGCTTCGGCTGCGCCTTCAACCCTTTCCCGGGCGATGTCGCCGAGCCGGCGTCCGACATAGGCGTCCGGCGCGCTGTCGCCGCCGCGCACCACCAGGGCGCCGAACAACGCCTCGCCACCGTCCGGGCCGCAGTCTGCGATCATCGCGCGGCGGGTCTCGGGGTCCTCCAAGGCGGTGCGGCGTTGCTCCAGCGGCTGGCGCAGCACACGCACCCAGCGCGGCAGCCTGGCCAGGTACAGGGACGGATTGAGCAGCGAGAAGCTGATGTCGATGGGCCGGGTCTGCATCTGCGGCCAGACCCGCGCGCCACGGGCGAACTGTTCGGCGACGCGGTCCAGAATTCTCGGCGCCGACTTTGGCGTCGCGTTGGAATCGAACACAGGGGAGAAGGTGGTCGGGATCCCGTGCTTGAGCGACAGCTCGGCCAACTGATCGATGCGGGCAATGGTGATGTCGGCGTCGTAGAACTCGGGCACGACCTGCAGCATGCGGCCCCCTTCCTCACCGAGGACCTGGCAAAGCGCGTCCAGCTCGTCG
>PLEH01000177.1 GCA_003136395.1 Phenylobacterium sp. | reverse complement strand
GGCTCGTCGGGCGCGATCCTCAGCTACATCATGTGCAAGGCCATGAACCGGGGCTTCATCTCGGTGATCCTGGGCGGCTTCGGCGGCGACGACAGCGCGGCTGCCGCCGGCGGCAAGACCGAGACCCGGCCGGTGAAGCAGGGCTCCGCCGAGGACGCGGCCTTCATCATGAAGAATGCCTCCAAGGTGATCATCGTCCCCGGCTACGGCATGGCGGTCAGCCAGGCGCAGCATGCCCTTCGCGAAATGGGGGACAAGCTGAAGGAGGAGGGCGTCGAGGTGAAATACGCCATCCACCCGGTCGCCGGCCGCATGCCCGGGCACATGAACGTGCTGCTGGCCGAGGCCAACGTCCCCTACGACGAGGTCTTCGAGCTGGAGGACATCAACGCCGAGTTCCCGACCGCCGACGTGGCCTTCGTGATCGGCGCCAACGACGTCACCAACCCGGCCGCCAAGACCGACCCGACGAGCGCCATCTACGGCATGCCGATCCTCGACGTGGAGAAGGCGCGCACGGTGCTGTTCGTGAAGCGCGGGATGAGCTCTGGCTACGCCGGCGTCGAGAACGAGCTCTTCTTCCGCGACAACACCATGATGCTGTTCGGCGACGCCAAGAAGATGGTCGAAGGCATCCTGAAGAGCCTCTGAGACGGACGCCCTGCCGCCGACAGGCGGCAATTTGGACCACGAAAAACACGAAAGTAGCCACGGCTGCCTCCAGCCCCGCTGGCTGCGCATTCGCGTCTTTCGTGTTTTTCGTGGCTACAGAAACAGCCGCACCGCGGCGGGGCGTTCGCCGATCTGTCGCCTTTTTCAGCTTTATTGCCGATGGGCGCCGTCGCCGACCTCGACGCGCTACATCCGTCTGACCATATGGTGGAGCATCCCCCATCGGAGACGTCCCATGAAGTACAACCAGCTCGGCCGTTCAGGCCTGTTCGTCTCCGAGATTTGCCTGGGGACCATGACCTTCGGCGGGTCCGAGAGCGCCGGCATGTGGAAGGCCATCGGCGCCCTGCAGCAGGGCGAAGTGGACGCGATCGTCGGCCGGGCGCTGGAGGCCGGGGTCAACTTCTTCGACACGGCGGATGTCTATTCGCTTGGCGAGTCCGAGAAGCTGCTGGGCCAGGCGTTCAAGAACCTGGGGACCGCCCGCAAGAACGTGGTGATCGCCACCAAGGTGTTCGGCGAGATGGGGCCGCGCCCCAACGACCGGGGGGGCTCGCGAGGCCACATTATGGACTCGGTCAAGACCAGCCTGGAGCGGCTGCAGACCGACCACATCGACCTCTACCAGATCCACGGAAACGACACGGTCACGCCGATCGACGAGACCCTGCGCGCGCTGGACGACCTGGTGAGCCAGGGGCTGGTCCGCTATATCGGCGTCTCCAACTGGTCGGCCTGGAAGATCGCCAAGGCGCTGGGGCTGAGCGAAGCCAAGGGCTACGCCCGCTTCGAGACCCTGCAGGCCTACTACTCCATCGCCGGGCGCGACCTGGAGCGCGAGCTGGTCCCCATGCTGACCGCCGAGCAGCTGGGCCTGATGGTCTGGTCGCCGCTGGCCGGCGGGCTGCTGTCGGGCAAGTTCGGCCCGGGCTCGAACAATCCGGAAGGCTCGCGCCGCACGACCTTCGACTTCCCGCCGGTGGACAAGGACCGCGCCTGGAAATGCGTCGAGGCGATGCGCGAGGTCGGCGAGGCGCATGGCGTCACGGTGGCCCGCGTGGCGCTGGCCTGGCTGCTGCACAAACCCGCGGTGATGAGCATCATCATCGGCGCCAAGACGCTGGAGCAGCTGGACGACAACCTGGCCGCCGCCGATCTGGCGCTGACGGCCGAGGAGATGGCGAAGCTCGACGAGGTTTCTGAACTGGCCAGCGAATATCCCGGCTGGATGTTCGCCCGTCAGGGCGGCAATCGCCGGCCCAAGCCCTTCGTCAAGGCGAGCTGAGGAGCGCCCGCCCGCCGATGTCCATCGCCCCCGCCAAGGCCGCGCCCAGGACGCCCCCAAAGGCGATGCGCGGCGAGCTGATCGATGTCGGCGGACGATGCTTGCGGATCGTGCGGGCCGGCCAGCCCAACGCGCGTCCGCTCATCGTCCTGGAGCACGGCGCCTTTGGCTGCGCGTCCGACTGGGCAGAGGTGCAGGCGCGGCTGGCGGCCAAGGGCCTGGCGAGCCTGGCCTACGACCGCGCCGGCCTCGGCCATTCCGAACCTGGCCCGAGGCCGCGCGACGGCAAGGCCATCGTCGCCGACCTCGCCGCCCTGCTGCGCGAGATCGACGAGGCGGGACCCTTCGTGCTGGTGGGCCACTCCATGGGCGGGCTGATGGTCAGGCTCTATGCGCTCACCCACACCGAACAGGTGCTGGGCGTGGTGCTGGTGGACGCGGTGACGCCCGACGTCATCTCCCATCCCCTGGGCGCCAGGGGCGTCGACGCCTTCACCCGCATCCTGGGCTTCGTCCGCCAGGGCGCGCGCTACGGCATGATGCGGCCGGTGGCGGTCTTCACCGGCGACCGGATCGGCCTGCC
>PLEH01000098.1 GCA_003136395.1 Phenylobacterium sp. | reverse complement strand
CGGCGACGTGGGCGGCTACAACACCTTCTGGATCGATCCGGGCAACCACATGATGGAGGTGAACGGCGAGTACCGAAGCTCGATCATCACCACGCCCAACGGCCTGCCGCCGGCCCGCAAGGCCGGCGCGCCTCCCGGCCGCGGCTTCCCGCGCGACGTCTACGACAGCTATGAGAACCGCTCGCTGGGCGAACGCTGCATCATGGGCTTCGGCCAGAACGCCGGCCCGCCGATGTTCGCCAACGGCTACTACAACAACAACTACTACATCCAGCAGTCGCCGGACGCCGTGGCGATCCAGGTGGAGCTGATCCACGACACGCGGATCATCCGGCTGAACTCCAAACACCGCACCGACGACGTGCGGCCCTACATGGGCGACTCGATCGGCCACTGGGAGGGCAATACGCTGGTGGCGGAGACCACCAACATCCCGCAGGGCCAGGCCTTCATGGGCTCGTGGAAGAACCTGAAGGTCACCGAGTGGTTCACCCGCGTGTCGCCCACCCGGATCAATTACCGCTTCCAGGTGGAAGACCCGGACACCTGGGACAAGCCCTGGGGCGGCGAGTACGACTTCGCCCCGCTGCACGGGATCGTCTATGAGTACGCCTGCCACGAGGGCAACTACGCCCTCCCGGCGATCCTGGCCGGCGCGCGCCGCCAGGAAAAGGAAGCCGCAGCCGCCAAACCGGCCAGCGGAGGCCAGTGACCAGGGGGTGACGGCGGGCGCCGGGCGGGGCATTCTGCGCGTCGCCTGAATCAAAAGAACGGTATGGGGGATAGGGTTTGTCGTCACTTCGCATCTGGCTTGCGGGGCTCGCGCTCGCAGGCGCTTCCGCCCTTGCCGCCACCGCCCAGGCCCAGCCAACCGCCCCTGACGGCGCCGCCCTCTACGAGACCCGCTGCAAGATGTGCCACGAAGGCGGCGCGCCGCGGGCGCCCGGCCGGGCGGATCTGGGCCAGCGCGCACCGGCTGACATCGTCCAGTCGCTCACCAGCGGGATTATGGCGCCCATGGCCCAGGGCCTTTCGGACGCCGACAAGCTGGCGGTCGCGACCTACCTGACTTCGCCGGCCTTCGCAGCCGCCACGCCGGCTCGCGCCGGCGGCCAGGAGATGCCGCAGGTCGCCATCAAGGGCGGCGTGGTCGGAACCGATCCCAAGTGCGCGTCCAATCCGCCGATCCGGGCCGCGGCCGGCAATTGGTCCAGCATGGGCGTGGACGACGCCTCCACCCGCTTCCAGCGCCGCCCGGGCCTCACCCCCGCGGACGCGCCGAAGCTGAAGGTGAAGTGGTCCTTCTCGATGACCGGCGGCGGCCAGCCGACGGTGGTCGGCGACTGGCTGTTCGTCACCAACCGCTCGGGCAAGTTCTACGCGCTCGACGCCAGGACCGGCTGCGTCCACTGGTCGGTGGACGACCTGGTTTCGCGCACCACGCCGATGGTCATCAAGTCGCCGATTTCGCCCAGCGGCTGGCTGACGGTGGTCAGCGAAAGCGACCGGGTCGTGCGCGCCTTCGACGCCCAGACCGGCAAGCAGCTCTGGAAGAGCGCCCAGCTGGAGACCCATCCGGTCTCCGTGCTCACCGGCACGCCGGTGATCGTGGGCGACCGGCTGATCGTACCGATCTCCTCGATCGAGGAGGCCGCGGCCATGAGCAAGTCCTACAGCTGCTGCACCTTCCGCGGCTCCGTCGCCGCCCTTGAGCTCGCGACCGGCAAGCTGCTCTGGAAGACCCCGATGATCGACGAGCCGATGAAGACGGTTCGCGAGAAGGCCGGCGGCGGCAAGGTCCAGGGCCCGGCCGGCGCGGCGGTCTGGGCCGCGCCCACGATCGACCGCAAACGCGGCCTCGCCTACGTCGTCACCGGCGACAGCTACACCGACGTCGAAACCGTCGGGCCTGACGCCATCGTGGCGCTGGACCTCAAGACCGGCGCGATCCGCTGGCGCCGCCAGGTGACCCAGAAGGACAACTTCGTCATGGGCTGCGGCCCGACTTCGCAGTCCGGCAACTGCCCGACGCCCATGGGCCCCGACTACGATTTCGGCGCCACGCCGATCCTGATGAACATCGCCGGCGGCAAGCAGGTGCTGGTGGCCGGCCAGAAGTCGGGCATCGTCTACGGCCTGAACCCCGACACCGGCGCGCTTGTCTGGAAGACCGTCGTCGGCATGGGTTCAGCCCTCGGCGGCGTTGAATGGGGCATCGGGGCCGACGACAAACAGGTCTATGTGCCGATTTCCGACGTGACCTATCTGTTCAACCCCAGCCCCAAGCCGGGGACGCCGGCCGGCAAGGCCGGGATCTACGCCCTCAATCCGGCGACGGGCGCCATCGTCTGGTCGGCGCCCGCGCCCGTCGCGCCGTGCGTCTACGCCAGCGATAAGGGCAAGCCCAGCCGCTGCATGCGCGCCCAGCCCGCCGCCCCGGCCGTTATCCCGGGCCTGGTGTTCGAAGGCGCGCTCGACGGCTGGTTCCGCGCCTATGACGCCAAGACCGGCAAGATCGTCTGGGAGGACTCCACCACCTCGCGGACCTACGACACGGTGAACGGCATCAAGGGCCAGCCGGGCGGCGGCATCGACGGCATGGGTCCGACGATCGCGCACGGCATGGTCTACATCACCAGCGGCAACAATGGCGCAGCGAGGATCGGCTCCAACGGCGTCAATGTGCTGCTGGCCTATTCGGTCGACGGCAAATAGGGCGCGACCCCGTGCGACTTGGCAGGGCGGCGGTCTGGATCTCTGCGCTGGGCGGCGTGGCCCTCCTGGCGCTCGCCGCGGCGGCCCAGCCGCCAGCCCCAGCTCCTGCCCGGCCCGCGGTGACGCCGAAGCCCGGCTATGTGGTCCCGCCGGAGAACTCCGCCGGCCTCTATCCGGTCAGCGGGGAGCCGATCTTCAAGGCCAAGTGCGCCCAGTGCCACGAGCCTGCGGTCGGCCGCGCGCCCGGCAAGGAGCTGTTGGCCAGCCGCTCGCCCGAAGAGGTCTATGACGCGCTGACCATCGGGGCGATGCGGCCCATGGCCGAGGGCATGACCCAGGCCGAGCTCTACGGCGTCGTGCGCTTCCTCACCGGCAAGTCGCCGATCCCCAATGCACCGCAGGTCGCCGACTCCAATCCCTGCAGGACCAACGGGCCCTTGCAGCCCGCCGGGCCGCAGTGGAACGGTTGGGGCCGCGACCTCGCCAACAGCCGCTATCAGCCCAGGCCCGGGTTCACGGCGGCCGACATTCCCCGCCTCAAGGTGAAATGGGCCTTCGCCTATCCCGGCACCAAGAATACGCAAGGCCTGGTGTTCGGCGACCGCGTGTTCGTCGCCAGCATGGCCGGCAAGGTCTATTCGCTCGACGCCCGCACGGGCTGCGTCCACTGGCGCTACGACTACCGCGGCGGCGGCCGCGCCTCCATGAGCATCGGCAAGCTCAAGACCGCGCCCAGCGGCTTTGCGCTCTACTTCGGCGACGACCGGATGTTCGTCCACGCCTTCGACGCGGGCTCCGGCAAGGAGCTCTGGAACGTCCGCATCGGCGACCACAGGGTGGGCCGAATCACCGGCTCGCCGGCGCTCCATGGCGGCGTCCTCTATGTGCCGCTGTCGGCATCCGAGGAGAGCCAGGGCAACGTCGGCGCCTACGGCTGCTGCACCTTCATCGGCACGGTGGTGGCGGTCGACGCCACCAACGGCAAGACGCTCTGGACGCGCTCGATCCTGAACGAGACGGCCCATCCCACCCGCAAGAACGCCGCCGGGACCCAGATGTTCGGGCCGGCCGGCGGGGCGATCTGGTCGGCGCCGACCATCGACGCCAAGCGCGGCCAGCTCTATGTGGCCACCGGCGACAGCTATACCGAGATCGACCATCCGACCTCCGACGCGGTGATCGCCATGGAGCTGAAGACCGGCAGGATCCGCTGGGTGAACCAGGTGCTGGCCAAGGACAACTTCATGTCCGGGACGGTCAACGGGCCGCTGGGCCAGCGCGGGCCCGACTACGACTTCGGCTCCTCGCCGGAGTTGGTGACGTTGCCCGGCGGCAAGTCGCTGCTGATCACCGGCAACAAGTCGTCGATCGTCTATGCGATGGATCCGGACACCGGCAAGACAGTCTGGCAGTCCGCCAAGCTCGGCAGCGGCGGAGCTGGCGGCGGCGTGGAGTGGGGCTCGGCGACAGACGGGAAGATCTTCTACGCGCCGCTGGCCGACAATCCCGCCCGCGGGCGGCCGGGCCTGGCGGCGCTGAGCGTCGCCGACGGCAAGGTCCTCTGGCAGATGGACGCGCCGAAGGCCGTGCCCTGCAACGTGCCGTCCGGCCGCTGCCTGCCGGGGTACTCACAGGCCGCGACCGCGGTGCCCGGCGCGGTCTTCACGGGCGCGCTCGACGGCCACCTGCGGGCCTACGCCGCCGACGGCAAGCTCATCTGGGACTACGACGCCACGACCCCCGTCGACACCGTCAACGGCTTCAAGGCCGCGCCGGGGGGCAGCCTCGACATGGGCGGGCCGGTGGTCGCCGGCGGGATGGTCTTCATCCACTCCGGCTATGGCGGCAGCGCGGGCGCGAACAACCTGTTGCTGGCCTTATCACCGGACGGCCGATAACCGCGCCGCGGCCTCGGAGCTCTACAAGCTGATCGGCGGGCGGCTCTATGGCGTCGCCCAGAGGATCCTGCACGACCCGGGCCTGGCCGAGGACGCCGCGCAGGAAGGCTTCCTGAAGATCTGGAAGAACGCCTAGCGGTTCGATGCGGCCAGGGGCGCGGCCTCCACCTGGATGGCGGTGATCGTCCGCCGCGTGGCTATCGACCGACGCCCGCGGGTTACGATGCAGGCGCCGCCGGAACTCGAAGCTCCCAACATCGACTTGGACGACGTGCGCCCAAGATTAAGGGCCTGCATGGATGAATTGCCGCACCTGCATCGGAAAACCTTGGTGCTGACGCATGTCTATGGACTGTCACACACCGAGCTCGCCCAGGCCATGGATGCGCCCCTGGGCACAGTGAAGAGTTGGGTCCGTCGCGCCACCGTGACGCTGAAGGAGAAGCTGGAGCGATGAGCCGCAAGGCCGCGACCAAGGCTGCTGAGACCTGGGTGGAGGCGTCGCCCGAGGAGGTGCCGCTCGCCAGCCTCGACATGGCCATGCCGCCGGTCGAGCCGCCGGCTGGCCTGTGGGCGCGCATTGAGCGCAGCTTGGCGGCCAACGACGTGATCTCCACCGCCGGCCTGGCGCTCGAGCACTATGAGGCCGGCGCCTGGCGCAACCTCGCCCCCGGTGTCCGCATGAAGAAGCTCTGGGGCAAGCGCACCCTGCTCATCGAATGCCAGGCCGGCGCGGTGGTCCCCGCCCATCGGCGCCGCACCTTCGAGCACTCGCTGATCCTGTCGGGCGACGTCACCAGCGACGAGGGCGACTACCAGGCCGGCGACTACCAGGGCATGCCGGCCGGCTCCGAACACGGCGCCTGGTCCACCCGCACCGGCTGCCGCGTCCTCATCCAGTACGACGCCTGAACCTGGCCGCGCCGATCCGCGCCTGTCACCGATTGTAGCAAAGCTTGCTCAGGGTCGCGGTTGACCCCGTGAACCCACGCCCGCACACCGGCGCGGTGAGCGCCACTACCCACCATTCGCACCACCGCAACGGTCTCGGCATCGCCTACCGGATGGCGGCAATGCTGTGCGTCGCGTGCCTGTCGGCGGGCGTGCGCTGGACGGGGCATCGCGGCATCCCGGTCTTCGAGATCGTCTTGTTCCGCAACGCCTTCGCCTTTGTGCCGCTGGCGCTCTACATCTGGCGCACCACCGGCTGGACGGTGCTGAAGACCCAGCGCCCGCTCGGCCACCTGCACCGCTCGGCCGTAGGCCTGCTCGGCATGGTCTGCAGCTTCAACGCGCTGCAGCACCTGGCGCTGACCGAGGCCACCGCCTTCACCTTCGCCGCGCCCCTGTTCATGACCGCGCTTTCGGCCCTGATGCTGCGCGAATTTGTGGGCTGGCACCGCTGGGGGGCGGTGGCGGTGGGGTTCATCGGCGTCCTGATCATGGTGCGGCCGGAGCCCGGGCATCTGAACGTCGTCGGCGTCGCCTTCGCCCTCACCGCCGCCCTCGGCAGCGCGCTCGCCATGGTGCAGATCCGCCAGATCGCCACCACCGAAAGGGGCCCGACCATCGTCTTCTACTTCACGCTCGCCGGCACGGTGCTGGGGCTGGCCGGCTCGCTCTTCCACTGGGTGACCCCGGACCCTCTGACGCTGGCGGTGCTGGTCGTCGGCGGGCTGATCGGCGGGGTCGGACAGCTCTTCCTGACCGAGGCGATCCGGGTCGCGCCGGTGGGGGTTGTGGCGCCCTTCGACTACAGCCAGCTGATCTGGGCGGCGATCCTGGGATTCCTGGTCTGGGGAGAGCTGCCGCACGCGGCGACGCTGGCCGGTGCGCTGGTGGTGGCGGCCAGCGGCATCTACATCCTGCACCGCGAACTCCTGCGGTTCCGGCAGGCGAATGTCGCCGCCTGAGTGGTGTCTTGCCGCAGGGGAAGCTTCGCGTTGACAGCCGTCGGTTGCGGGAGGACTCTTGAATCTAAACAGCGGTACGCGGCCCTTGCCGCGCGCCGAAATCGTGTGGAATGAACCTGATGGAGCGGCTCATGATGAAGCGGCTGATTGTGGTTGCGGTCGGCGCCGCGGCCCTGATGGTGGGCTTCGAGGCCCGGGCCTCGGTGACAGTGATCGGCGGGGGGTTGGCGGAAGCCTGCTCGCAGGCCGCGGTCTCCGGCAAGACCGACGTCCGCTATGAAGCAACCTGCACCGAAGCTCTGGACAAGGAGATGCTGAACAGCCGCGACCGGGCCGGCACTCTCGTCAACCGCGGCGTCCTGAAGATGCGCCGGCTGAAGTGGACGGACGCGACCCGGGACTTCAACGAAGCCGTCCGCATCCGGCCGAACATGGGCGAGGCCTATGTCAATCGCGGCGCCGTTTCGATCGGCGAGCATCGCTACGCCGAGAGCCTGCCGGACCTGAACAAGGGCCTGGAACTGGGCGTCGAGGAACCGGCCAAGGTCTACTTCAACCGGGCGCTCGCCTACGAGGGCCTGGACGACGAGAAATCCGCCTACTTCGACTACCAGAAGGCGGTCGAGCTCAACCCCACCTGGGACGCGCCCAAGACCGAACTGGGCCGCTTCCACGTGCAGCAAAAACAGTAGCCGCGCGTTCATTCCCTATGCGCATCGCGATGGTCCTGCTGATGATTGCGACCGCCGGGCCAGTTGCTGCGCAGCCGTACCTCAACGTCCAGGCCCGCGACGCCCAGACCCAGGCCGACCTGCAGGCGCTGCGCTACCGCGACGTCCAGGTCACCAATGAGCTCGCGGCCCAGCAGGCGCGCGCCCAGGCCGAGCAGGCGCTGAGCAACCTTGCGGCCGCGCGCATCGGCCCGGTCGTGACCCCCGCCGTCCGCCGCGCCGATGCGCCGCCAACGGTCATCGACACCAGCAAGCTGGTCTCGATTCCCGACGCCCTGCTGGCGCAGTCAAACGCCCGGGTCCGCGCGGCCGCCGAGAACCGCCGCTGAACCGTCGCGGCGGACATCTTGCGCCAGAGGCGTACTGTACGCCTAACTCCGGCACAGGCTTTCAGGGGGCCGCCATGGGCGGTGGTGCGGCGTGGATGCGTTCTCCTACCTCTCGGTCTTGCTCTCGATCATCCTGGGCCTGGCGATCACCCAGATCCTGCAGGGGTACCGCGGCCTCCTGCTGGCGCGGGGCCGGGTGCGCCTCTACGCCCTGACGCTCATCTGGTCGGCGTTGCTGCTGGTCATGGCGACCCAGGCCTGGTGGTCGAGTTTTGGCCTCTCGCGCCATACCGGATGGACCTTCCTGCAATTCAGCGTGGTCCTGCTGCAGACGATCCTGCTCTACGTGATGGCGGGGCTGGTGCTGCCGGACGTGCCTCACGGCGAACCCGTCGATCTGCGCGCGCACTACTATCGGGAGCACCGGCCGTTTTTCGGCGTCTTCCTGCTCATGCTGGCGGTCAGCGTCAGCAAGGACGGGATCCTTGACGGCCGCCTGCCCACGGCGCCGAACCTAGCGTTCCATGGCCTCTTTGGAGCCGTCGCGCTACTGGGCCTCCTCGTGCGCAAGCCGCGCGTCCACGAGATCGCCATGCCGATCGCCGCCCTGGCCATGGCGGCCTATATCGCACTGCTGTTCACGCGCCTGGCCTGAGAGTCACACCCGCGGAAACGGTTTGCTGAGGTAGCGCGAGCCGCGCTCGCCGAAGCGCCAGGGGACCTCGGCGGCCCTGGTGATGCCGATGCGGGGGCCGACGATCACCTCCGCCGCCGGCCCGGGCTCCAAGGCAAAGGGCGGCTGGTCGATGCGCATTCCGTTGTGCTCGCGGGTGACGCCCAGGGCCTGGCAAAGCCGCCCGGGGCCGGAGCAGAGGGCGCGGGGCTCATCGAGGCCACGTCGCGCAATCATCACGTCCAGGCCCTCCGTCGGCTCCAGGGCGCGGATCAGGACGGCGCTCGCGTGGCCGGCGCAGACCAGGTTCATGCACCAGTGGATGCCGTAGGAGCGGTAGACATAGACGTGGCCCGCCTCGCCGAACATCACCGCATTGCGCGGCGTGGGCCCTGAGAAGCTGTGGGAGGCGGGATCCTCGTGGTCGTAGGCCTCGGTCTCGACGATCCGCCCGCCGACCCCATCCACCGTCAGGGTCCAGCCGATCAGGGCCGGCGCGGCTGCCACGGAGTGGAACGAGAACAGCTCGGCTTGACGGCGCTGGGTCTCGCGGCGCGAAATGGGGGCATTCATTCGGGAGGATTTCGCATGCCGTACGTCGAGGGCCAAACCATCCACGACGCCGACAGCCACGTGATGGAGCTGCCGGGCACGATCAATCCCTACATCGATGCGAGATTCCGCGACCGTTTCGTCGAGTTGGCCGGCGCCAAGGCGATCCTTCCGGAGTGGTCGGCGAAGATCCAGGAGATGCAGGACGACGCGGAATTCCGGGCCGGCGACGAGGCGAACCTGCTCCTGCGCAAGAACTACCAGGCGCTGGGCGCCTTCCGCGCCGCCGACCGGCCCAAGGCGCTCGACCACTTCGGGTTCGCGAGCCAGCTGGTCTTCACCACCGCATGCCTCTCCAACTTCGGCCTGGAGCAGATGGGGGAGATCGAGCTCGCGCTGGAGGCCGCCCGCGCCCAGAACCGCATGATGACCGAGTTCTGCTCGGTGGACCGCCGGCTGCTCGCCACCTGCTATGTGCCGCTGGTCGACCGGGCCCGGGCGCCGCAGATCGCCCGCGAGGCCATTGCGCTGGGCGCCAAAGCCCTGGTGATCGCCTCGCGCCATCCGCCGGGCTTCTCGCCCAGCCACGTGGAGCTGGACCCGCTCTGGGCGCTCGCCCAGGAGGCCGGCCTGCCGATCCTCTTCCACGTGGGCGGCGAGGAGAAGATGGCCAAGGACTATCTGGAAAACGGCCTGCCCTTTGTGAAGGACTTCCACGGCGGCGACGAGAACTTCACCTCGCTCACCTTCATGACCATCCCGCTGTCGATCTGGCAGACCCTTTCGGCCCTGGTGATCGACGGGATCTTCGACCGCTTCCCGCGGCTGAAGTGGGGCGCGATCGAGCTGGGCGCCTCGTGGCTGCCGAGCCTGATGCATTTCCTGGATTCAGGCGTCGCGGCCTTCGGCAAGGAGGAGCGGCTGCAGAAGCTTTCCGGCAAGCCCAGCGAGATCCTGCGCCGGCAGTTCCGCGCCACGCCCTATCCGCACGAGGACACGCGCTGGATCATCGAGAACACCGCCCCGGAGATGCTGATGTTCTCGTCGGACTTCCCGCACGTGGAGGGCGGGCGCAATCCGCTGAAGCGCTTCAACGACAGCCTGCAGGGCGTGTCGGACGAGGCCCGCCGCCGCTTCTTCCGCGACAACTTCATCGACCTGCTGGGCGCGGGGCTCGATCCGGCCCTGCACGACATCCCGGAGCTTCAGGCGGCGTAGGCCGGGGGCTCAATTGACTCCCTCTTGATCGTCATCGCCCGACTTGTCCGGGCGACCCATGAACACCGGATGGGGCAATCGGAGCGCCCATGAAAGCCGAGCCAACGCCTGTTCCACGGACCGGAATCTTGGGATTCTGGGACCGGCTCGTCGGCCCGGGAATGACGACCGGCGAGACCCTACTTGTCCTTGTGGGGTCGGTCTTGGGTTCCCTGCTTGCCGGCGTGCTGATGTCGTCGAGTGGCGCATCCGTCCTTTCGGTCAGCATCGCCGCTCTCATAGGTTTCGATGTTCTGGGGGAGCGGTCTGCAACGGAACACTGACAACACGAGCCTGGTACCACCGGCCCGGCCAGACTTGGGTCCAGCACGCGGCTTTCGTCGCGCCGCACTTGGCGTACGTCATAGTGGTCGCAGCCTTGCTGCGAGGCGGCTCGTTCGACGGCCGCTATGCTCTGACTTTCAGCGTCGGCCTTGTCGGCGCGTCGGCGGTTATCCTTTGCGCGCCGGATCGCCTCAAGACTCCCGTTGCGTTCTCAGCCTACCTCGTCGTCCTGTGCTCGATCACGATTGGCGTGGGCTCGACACCTGCGATGGGATGGTTTGAGCCGGCTCTCCTGCTCAAACTCCTTCTTGGCCACCTTTTGCCGAACGGCATTCCACCGACAAAGGCCGTCTAGGTCCTCGCCATCGTGGCCGGAAGCGGACGCCAGATGGCCATGGAAACGCGGTCTACCCCGCCAAGGCCGCCGCGCTCGTGGCCTCGAGGTCGTCGGCCCCGTCCATCAGGCCGTCGGCGAGGCCCGGCGCCTGGGCCAGCACCTGGCCGGCGAAGACCCTGGCGAGCGAGGCCTTGCTCTTGAGCCACGGATCATCCGACCCCGCGGCGGCGAGCGCCTGGCGGCCCAGCATGGCGCCGCCGATCACGTCGCCTGCCAGCTTCAGATAGGGCGTCGCCGCCGCCAGGCTGGGGGCGCCGCCGTTGGCCAGGATCCAGTCGGTAGCCCGCTCCAGGGCCGCGACGCCGGCGGCGAGCCGGCGGCCGACGCTCGCCAGATCGGGGAACTCGGTGAGGCTCTCCGCGGTCAGCGCAAGCTCCGCGCAGAGGCTCTTCATCACCTCTCCGTCGGCCATGCGCACCTTGCGGCCCACCAGATCGATGGCCTGGATGCCGTTGGTGCCCTCATAGATCGGGGCGATGCGGGCGTCGCGGTAATGCTGGGCCGCCCCGGTCTCCTCGATGAACCCCATGCCGCCGTGCACCTGGACGCCCAGGGAGGCCACCTCGACGCCGACGTCGGTCGACCAGGCCTTGGCGATGGGGGTCAAGAGTTCGGCGCGGGCCTTGGCCGCGGCGCGTTCCTCGTCGCCATGGGCCAGGCGGGCGAGGTCGGACAGAACCCCTGTGGTCAGGCAGATGGCGCGGGCGGCCTCGGTCTTGGCCTTCATCAGCATCAGCATGCGCCGTACGTCCGGGTGGCCGTAGATCATGCCGTCGGCGTCCCAGACGGTGCGGCCCTGCTTGCGCTCCTGCGAGAACGCCAGCGCCTGCTGGAAGGCCCGCTCGGCGATCGCCACGCCCTGGACGCCCACCTGCAGGCGCGCGGCGTTCATCATGACGAACATGTGCGGCAGGCCCTGGCCGAGTTCGCCAACCAGTTCGGCCTGCGCGCCCTCATACAGCATGACGCAGGTGGGCGAGCCGTGGATGCCCAGCTTGTGCTCGATGGACCCGGCGCGGAAGTCGTTGCGCGGGCCGATCGAGCCGTCGTCCTTGACGGCGTACTTGGTGGTCAGGAACAGGCTGATCCCCTTTACGCCGGGGGGTGCGTCCGGCGTGCGGGCGATGACCAGGTGGCAGATATTGTCGGCCGCGTCGTGGTCGCCCCAGGTGATGAAGATCTTCTGACCCGACAAGAGATAGCCGCCCTTGCCGTCCGGCCGCGCGATGGAGGTGAGGGCTGCGAGATCGGAGCCGGCCTGCGGCTCGGTCAGGCACATGGCGCCGGGCCACTCGCCGGAGACCAGCTTGGGCAGGATGAGCCGCTTCTGGCGCTCGGTGCCGTGCAGGGCCAGGGCTTCGATGGCGCCCTGGGTCAGCATGGGGCAGAGGCCGAAGGCCATGTTGGCGGCGTGGACCATCTCGAAGACCGCCAGCTCCATGGCCTTGCTGAGGCCCTGGCCGCCGTACCGGGGATCGGCGGACAGCGAGTTCCAGCCGTCGGCGACGAAGGCCCTGTAGGCGTCGGCGAAGCCGGGAGCGGCGAAGACCGCGCCGTTCTCGTAGCGTGCGCCCACGGTGTCGCCACCGCGGTTGAGCGGCGCCAGCACGTCGTTGGCGAAGACCCCGGCCGCCTCCAGCACCGCGCCCACCGTGTCGGCGTCGAGGTCGGGATAGGCCCGCGCGATCAGGGCGTCGTGCCCGACGGTGGAGAGCGCGAAGGCGAGGTCCCGGACGGGCGCGCGGAAGGACATGGGTGGGCTCCAGATCTAGTGTCCCGATTCCGAATTTCGCAAGCGCTTGCAGCAGGCTCGGGCGAACTTCGGAATCGATGAGGACACTAGCAAGCTCCTATTTCTAGTGTGCTTCTTAGCTCTGAAGTTCGCGCGGCGCTCCCTCCAACTATCAGGCGAACTTCAGATCCAGCACACTAGCTCCCAGATGTCTTAGGCCATGGGCCGACGGCGGCAAAGCGGGCGCGGCGGCGCCCCATACGCCGTAAATCCGCGCCGCCCGACTTTCGGCTAGGTTTCGCGCCCACCATCTGGGGGCGACCCTCTTTGGAGACGACACGATGATCCGCACCGCCGCCCTGGCATTCGCCCTGACTCTCAGCCTCGGCGGCGCAGCGCTGGCCAATCCCTCGACGACCGATCCGGCCAAGGTCCCCGCGGGGAGCTATGTGCTCGACAAGAAGCACGCGAGCCTGACGGTGAAGATCGTCCACATGGGCTTCTCGCACTACACCCTGCGCTTCAACGGCCTGGACGGCGGCTTTACCTACGACCCGGCCAACTGGCAGGCCACCAAGGTCGCCTTCACCGTCGACCCCAAGTCCGTCGACACCAACGATGGCGCCTTCAACAAGCAGATCGCCGGCTATTTCGAGGCCGACAAGTTTCCCGCGATCAGCTTCGCCTCGACGGCGCTGCAGGGCGGCGCGGACGGCAAGGGAACCCTGACCGGCGACCTGACCCTGCATGGGGTGACCAAGCAGGTGACGCTCGACGTGACCTTCGACGGCGCCGGCCACGGGATCACCCCGCTCGGCACGCGCCTGGGCTTTTCCGGCTCGACCCAGATCAAGCGGTCAGATTTCGGGATCAGCAATTTCGTTCTGAACCAGTTCACCAGCGACGAGGTTGATGTGATCTTCGAACTCGAGTTCGAAAAGAAGTAGACCGGCCCTAGTGTGCTCGATTTGAAGTTCGCCTCATTCGGGGCCAAGCGCAGAGCGAACTTCAAATCGAAGAAGCACACTAGAAAACATACACTTGCTAGTGTCCTCATCGCTTCCGAAGTTCGTCCGGCGCCGGCCGCAAGCGCTTGCGAACTTCGGAATCGGGACACTAGCGCCGCAGCAGGAACGCCCTCCCATGACCAATGCCCGCCAGGCCCCAGGCCTGGGCCGCTCCAGCTGCTACGCCACGGTCGCGATCGTCCTGCACTGGCTGATCGCGCTCGCCATCGCGGCCCAGGTGGCGATCGCCTGGCACATGGACGGCAAGACGCCTGCGGCCTTCGCGCTGGTGCAGCTGCACAAGTCGATCGGTATCTCGATCCTGATGCTCAGCGTCCTGCGGCTGGGCTGGCGGCTGACCAATCCGCCGCCGCCGGAACCCGCGGGGCTGGCGCGCTGGGAGAAGGTGCTGTCCCTGGTCGTCCACTGGGGCTTCTACGTGATCATGATTGGCATGCCGCTCACCGGCTGGCTGATGGTCTCGGCCAGCAAGACGGCGATCCCGACGGTGCTGTTCTGGACCGTGCCCCTGGCCAATCTGCCCGGCGTCGACAGCTTGGCTCCGGCGGCCAAGGAGATGGCCCGTACGATCGGCAAGAACACCCATGAGTTCCTGGCTCTGGGCTTCTACGGGCTGTTCGGACTGCACGTGGCCGGCGCCCTGAAGCATCAGTTGTTCGACCGCCAGACGCCGATCCTCTCGCGCATGGCGCCGGGCGCGGTGGCTGGACGCTGGCTGGAGCCCAGGTTGCTGCTGATCGCGCTCGCCGTCGCCGCCGCCCTCGCGTTCGGAACCCTGGTCCGGCCGCCGCACCCCGCCTCAGCCCTGCCGCCGCCCGAGGCCGCGCCCGCCGCGCCCGCCG
>PLEH01000197.1 GCA_003136395.1 Phenylobacterium sp. | reverse complement strand
CACACCGAGGGCCTGGAGCCGCAGGTCACCGAGGCGATCGTCAAGCTGATGGTGGCGGCGAAGTGAGGGGGGCGATGAGCTGCCGGCGGCTCTGGCGCCGCCGCGCTGAGATTGTTAGTCTACCGAACAATAGGCTCGACAGACGCGGATCGGGGAGGATCGACATGAGAGCGATGGTTTGGAAGACACTGGGGGCGCTGGCGGCGGTGGCGGGCTTGAGCCTGCCGGGCCAGGCCGCGGCCAAGGACGTGCTGGGAGTGGCCTGCAAGAACCCGCCGCCGGCCCACTGCAACGGCGAGGCCTGCCAGCCGCTGCTGGGCGACCTGGGCAACGCCACGGACCCCAAGACCGGCCGCAAGTTCTGGCTCGACTACCCCTGCGACCTGAAGCCCGGCGACAAGGTCGTCTTCATCCTGAACATCCATGGCGCAGGCTCGATCGGCCAGTGGCAGCGGCACTACTTCCCGGCCATGGACTACAAGGACAAATACAAGCTCGTGGTGGCGACGCCGACCGCGGCGACCTCGCCCGCCCGCGTGCCCGGCCAGCCCGGCGTGCGCGTCTGGGTGGGGGACGCCGACGACGTCCACCTGCAGAACATCACCAACCTGGTGTTCGACGCTTTCGGAAAGCAGAACATCAAGTCGTTCTGGCTGGCCGGCCACAGCCAGGGCGGCGGCACCTCGCACCGCATCGTCTGCACCGACTTCTTCAAGGATCGCGTGGACGGCCTCTTGAGCCTCTCCGGCGGACGCATCGGCCGCGCTGAGATCAACCCGCGCTTCGGCCCGCCGAAGGCCGACGGCTCGCCGCCGGACCCGAGGCCCGCGGGGACCGGTCCGGGCGGCGCGGCCCTGGGCGCGGCGCCGCTTCCGGCCTGTGAATTCAGCCACATCTTCGAGACCGGCGAGCATGAAGTGGTGAGCTTCCCGGCCACGTCGCCGCTGGCCGACAAATGGGGCTGCTCGGCCCGCGTCGAGGAAAAGGACGTCGTCGACACCCAGCCCGGCTACGTCTGGGACTACGCACGCCAGGGCTATCCGGTGTGGGGGATGAAGGCCCGGCCCGGCAAGGCCCACGTCTGGGTCTATCCCAAGTGCAAGGGCGGCCGCGTGGTCGCTGACGTCGAGCGCCTGGACAAGGGCCACACCGAGGGCCTGGAGCCGCACGTCACCGAGGCGATCATCAAGATGATGGTGGCCGCCCCCGGCGGTAAGGCCCAGCACGTCAGCTAGGCTAGACCCCGGTCGCCGAGGGTGCGGCCGGGGCTCCCCAGCGCCGCGCAAACGCCCGCTAGCGGCGCGGCGCGCGCGATGCTCTAGTCGCAGGGTCTCCGGGGAGAGAACCTAAGTGACCGACGCCACCGTGAAGCCCGCCGCCAAACGTACCGCGGCCGCCAGGACGCCCGCCAAGCCCATCTTCCACCCCTTCATTCCGGCCAATGTCATCCTGCCGGAACTGACGATCCTGCACCTGCTTATAGGCGCGTTCCTGGGCGTGATCTTCGGGGCCTCGTCGCTCTATCTGGTGCTGAAGGTGGGCCTGACGGTCTCGGCCTCGATCCCCGTGGCGGTGATCTCGATCACCCTTTTCCGCCTGCTGCAGAAACTCGGGATCGCCAAGGCCTCGATCCTGCAGAACAACATCGTCCAGACGGCGGGGTCGGCCGGCGAGAGCATCGCCTTTGGCCTGGGCGTCACCATGCCGGCGATCATGATCCTGGGCTTCGACATGGAGATCGCCCGGGTGATGCTGGTGGCGATCCTGGGCGGCCTGCTGGGCATCCTGATGATGATCCCGCTCAGGCGCGCGCTGATCGTCGAGCAGCACGGGATCCTGAAATACCCGGAAGGCACGGCCTGCGCCGAGGTGCTGAAAGCCGGCGCCACGCGCGAGGAGCACGAGCTGGGCCACGAGACCAGCCAGGCGCAGACCGAGGCCGAGGTGTCGCACGGCGCCAAGACCATCGTCGCCGGCTTCGGCCTGGGGCTGGTCTACAAGCTGGCCGAGGGCGCCTTCAAGCTCTGGAAGGATACGCCTGAGACCATCTTCGGCGCGCCGCTCGCCAAGGCCTCCATCGCCGCGGAGATCTCGCCGGAGCTGCTGGGCGTCGGCTACATCATCGGGCCCCGGATCGCCGCCACAATGGCCGCCGGCGGGGTGCTGGCCTACATGGTGCTGATCCCGGCCATCCAGTTCTTCGGCTCAGTGGCCACCGCGATCATCCCGCCCGGCAAGACCCTGATCAGCGCCATGTCGCCGGGCGATATCCGCAGCGCCTACATCCTCTACATCGGCGCCGGCGCGGTCACCGCCGGCGGGCTGATCAGCCTGGCCCGCGCGCTCCCCACCATCTGGCGCGGCCTGCAGGCCGGGCTCGCCGACTTCGGGGTCAAGCGTGATGCGAACGGCGCGGCGTCGGCTGTCCCGCGCACCGACCAGGACATTTCGCTCAAGTGGGTGGCGCTGGGGATCGTCGGGCTGATCGGGGCGATCCTGATGGCGCACTCCCTGCGCATGAACCTCGCCGGGGCGCTCCTGATCGTGCTCTTCGGCTTCCTGTTCGTGACGGTCTCCTCGCGGCTGACCGGGGAGCTTGGCAGTTCGTCCAATCCGATCAGCGGCATGACCGTGGCGACGCTGCTGCTGACCTGCCTGATCTTCCTGATCCTGGGCTGGACCGGGCCGACCTATTACGTGACCGCTCTGTCGGTAGGCGGCATCGTCTGTATCGCGGCTTCCAATGGCGGCTCGACCTCGCAGGATCTGAAGACCGGCTTCCTGGTGGGCTCGACGCCGCGCGCGCAGCAGATCGCAATCCTGGTGGGGGCGTTCTTCTCGGCGATAGCGCTCGGGCCGATCCTGCTGTCGCTGAACCAGGCGGCCACCGTCTATGTGCCGCAGCCGACCGGCCCCGCCGCCGTGCCGCCGGCCGCGGTCTCCACCCTGCCGACCGAGGCGCTCACGGGCCCCCAGCATGTGCAAGATGGCGCGACCTATCACGTCTGGCAGAAGGCCGACCCCTCGGGCGGCGCGGCCACGCGCTACCTGGTGCGCAATGACGGCACGCTCGCCTATCTCGTCGACCCGGGCATCAACGGCCATGTGAAGGTCCGCCCGGACGGCACCACGGTCACCAAGTTCGACGCGCCGAAAGCCACCCTGATGAGCTACATCATCAAGGGCATCCTCAATCGGCAGCTGCCCTGGGCGCTGGTCCTGCTCGGCGTGATGATCGCCGTCGTGCTGGAGATGTGCGCGATCCCGTCCCTGGCCTTCGCGGTCGGCGTCTATCTGCCGATCTCGTCCTCGCTGCCGATCTTCGTCGGCGGGGCGGTGCGCTGGCTGGTGGACCGCCGCAGCCGCGACAGGGCCGGCGCGGAGACGATGACCGAGGCCGAGCTTTCGGCGCAGTCGGACCGCAGTCCCGGCGTCCTGATGGCGTCCGGCTACATCGCCGGCGGCGCGATCGCGGGCATCGGCATCGCGTTCTCGGCCGGTGTGCTCGGCAACTTCGACCGCGACATCACCCAGTTGATGGAACGGGTGAACCCGTTCCTCGGCGGGCCGAACGCGGACCTCTTGTCAGTGCTGCCGTTCCTGGGGCTGATGGCGCTCCTGTTCCGGGCGGGCACGCGCAAGGCGGGCTAGGGCGCGCTCGGCGTCCCCCGCACGTAGACGGCGGCCCAACGGTCGGTTCTGAAACGCCGCCAGCCAGGCGTCTCGTCCATGGCGCGCGCGATCGGTGAGCCGGGGATCAGGATCGTCCAGCCGATGTGGTGTTCGTCCAGCGTCTTCGCGAGCGCCGCGCGGTCGGATGTCAGCAGCTTCGCGTAGGCCTGCAGGAAGGCGTCGCCGTACATGTCGGCGCGGCCGTCGATGAAGACCGGGATGTGCTGGCCGATCAGGTAGCCGCCGAAGCTGTAGTCGTTGAGCACGGGCGTGGCCGCGATGGCCGGCGGGACCGCCGCCACCGCTGAGATCGGCCGAGTTGGACCATCGTGCAATGTCACCGGCCAGAAGAGGCGCGCGGCGACAATCGCGATGGCCAGCGTCGCGGCGACCAGACCGAGGATCGGCGCGGTGGCGGGTTTGCGGCCGTCGGGGGGCGGAGTCTGACCGTAGGCGTGGGCCAGGGGCTGGGCGAGGATGAGCGCGCCGACGATCCCCAGCATCTGGTCGTAGCGCACGTGCTGCAGGGCCAGGTGGATCAGGAGCGCCAGCAGCCCCGCGCGGACCAGCGGCATGCGCACCGGCCGGGTGAAGGCCACGAAGAGGCCGGTCAGCAGCGCGATCTCCAACGGGCCCACCGTGCTGAAGTCCGAAGCCGCCCACTCGCCGATGTTGGCGAGGCTGGTCATGTGGATCAGGCCGAGCGGGAAGATCAGGGTCTGGACGCCATGCGGGGTCAGCGCCGCGAGCGCCGTCGCGGCCAGGCCGAAGCCGCCCCAGCGCAGGACGACGGCCATCCGCTTGGCCGGGAGGGCGGCCAGCAAGGCTTCGAGCGCGAACGGCCCGATCAGCGCCAGGCCGAAAAAGAAGCTTCCGTGCAGATTGGCCCAGAGCGTCATCAGCGGCAGGAAGAGCCAGCGGGGCGCGCGGTCCTCGGCGCGGGCGCGGACCAGCTCGGCGGTCCAGGCCGCCAGGATCGGCAGGGCCAGCATGTGCGGCCGGGCCAGCAGGCTGCCGCTCCAGAGCAGCATGCCGAAGGTTGCCAGCGCGATCTGCGGCAGGCCGCTCAGCCAGCGCCCGACCTCGCGGGCCAGCAGCCAGGCCGTCAGCCCCGCCGCCGCGGCGGTCAGCAACACCACCCCGCTCCAGCCCGCCAGGTTGAAGGCGCCGCCGAGCAGCACCTCCGACAGCCATTCGTGGGTGAACCAGGGCCGCCCGTGGACGGTCCAGGAGAACGGGTCGGTGGTCAGCACCGCGCGTCGGGCGATCATCATCCGCCCGGCCGCCACGTGCCACCAGCTGTCGCCGTCGTTCAGCACCTTGGGCGAGAGCGCTACAAGCATGGCGAGGAGGCCCGCCAGCGCGGGGAACAGGCCGCGCAGGGCGGGGTGCGATCGCAGGCTGGGCGCGGTCTGGCTCATCGCCGCCAGCATGGAGCCCGTTCGTGAGCGTTCGGTGTACGGCCTCAAGCCTTCTGCAGCCCTGGCTTGCCGCGCTCGACGGCGAACCTGGCCGGGGCCGCCAGCTTGCCGTCCGGCGTCGAGACCTTGCGAGCACCTTGAAGGTCGCCTGCCAGGGCACGCGGCCGACGTCATGGACCACATAGCCCTCCTGGCTGTTGATGAACGGGAAGTGCGGGCCGCGTCGCAACCCTTGGATTGACGCGCGCACGCGCAGCGCAGAGCTTGGATGCCAGCAAGATGGAAAGGTCAGGACAATGTTTAAGAGTCTGACTCATAATGTT
>PLEH01000154.1 GCA_003136395.1 Phenylobacterium sp. | reverse complement strand
TGCGCCTTTTGATCCGCAAGACGGCCTGGCAGATGGACCGGATGGAGCACAAGGAGATCGAGCGGCAGATCTCCGACAAGGTCTCCATGTGTAACTATTGGGCCAACCGCCTGGTCTGCGAGGCCGCCGATCGGGCCATGCAGGTGCACGGCGGCATCGGCTATTCGCGCCACAAGCCCTTCGAGCACATCTACCGCCACCATCGCCGCTACCGGATCACCGAGGGCTCCGAGGAGATCCAGATGCGCAAGGTCGCCGCCTACCTGTTCGGCTATGCCGGGCCGAAGCGGCGGCAGTTCGAGGCTCAAGGCGCTCCAAGTGGTTTCGCATGATGATCGTCGCTGCGGCTGGCTCAGCGGTTGCGCGACGAGACCGCGGTGCTGGCCGCGGCTGAACGCCTGTCCGGCGGGCAGGCATGGAGGCATAGGGCTTGGCGCGTGCCGATGTGTTCGCCGGGCTGGGTGCGGCTAGGGAACAGCCAATCGTCAGGTTTCGACCCGCGACGTGTCAGCCAGGCAGCAAGCGCGTCTCGGGTGGCGTCGGTGATCTCGAACGGAACAGGCCGGCTGGTCTTCTGCTGGATGACGGTCGATCTCTGGCGAACCGATCCGCTCGGCGCCACGTCGCGCAGCCCCGCAGCTTGGCGTCGATGGCTCAATTGAAGAGCGCGAGGTCCCTGGCTCGCCCAGCCATCTTCAACTGCTGGCGAATGGCCCAGATGTGTTTCGGCTTTAGCGGCGCCTTTGGCCCGACGATGACGCCAGCATTCCATGGACGTTTGGGGAACTTGAAGAGGTCAGTTTGGGCCATGGAGGACTCCTAAAGAGAAGCCCCCGTTCCAGTTTACCCCAGGCCCAGACTCCACGCCCGAAAGCGGACCCTCCCAGAGTCCGCTATGGGGGGAAAGCGGACCTAACGCATTAGCCCTGACCACCGCTCCAGACATGACAACGCCGCCGTTCCAAGGAGCGGCGGCGCGTCAAACTCAGTCGTGATGTCTAGGCCGTGACTGTCGCATGCCGGCGACGCAAGGCCGCGCCCGCCAAGCCGAAGCCGCCGATCATCAGCGCCCAGGTCGCAGGCTCAGGCACGCTTGCGATGGCGTCATTCCCCGCAAAGGGGCTGAACGACAATGTGTATCCGGGATGCTCGGCGGCAAAGGTGGGATCGATGAAGAAATAGGGATCGGCGGACGCCGAGGCCTGGCCCCCGTCCTGCGCGCTCACATCGGCGACGATCCCGGCGAGCAGTAGATTGCCGATGCCAAGGTCAAAAGTTCCCGTAAGCCTTTGTGCCGCCACCATTGGATCACTGCCAAATCTAGTAGTTCCGACGAGGTTCCAGGATTGATTCGTCAAATTCTGATATGGTGATCCATTTGAATACGTGCTGTAGCTTTGAAGTATGAACGTCGCGGTGGCGGAACTGCCCTCGTTGTTACCATATCCGGCAGGCCCGGATGCGCTCTCCTGCAAAACGGACTCATAGACGACCGGAATTGTTCCGTTGAACGACGGGCCATTGACCTGAATCCAGTAATCCAGGGCGGCGCGCATCGATATGTTCGAGTCTATATTCGTTGGAGTGCTCACTGTCGCGCTGACGATGGGCTCTCCTACAGCAGTCGCCTCGGCATTTCCTGAAGGAGAACCGGATTTCGTGACGCTGAGCGGGCTCGACAGGTCGGTCGATGTCGTTCTCGCGCCATTCAGGGTGACCTGCTCGTCTCCCTTTGGCGCATCCGCCATGGCGGGCGCAGCATGGGCGAATGCCAGTGCGGAGATAAGCGCAGCGGCGCACAATCTTTGGTTATTCCCTGCGCCACAGGATGACTGTTGAAGCATTTTGAATACCGACGACCCACGCACGCCAAAATTTTCCACGACGAAACCCTCTCATTCCCAGCTGACGCATCCGCCGGCCAAATATGTCCGTGAATAAACTTGGCGGTATCGGGCCGGATGAAGACAATTACCCAAATGGGTTACATCGGCGCGAGCCTGCGCGCTTCGTCGGCAGGCCGGATCGAACGGCGGCAGGCGCCGGCGGTCGTGTTGCCAGCCGCTTCAAACCACCATTATGGTAACTTCGCGGAACGTGTTACGCGGTGCGGCGCGTGGGAGCGGCTCCGCAGGTGGCGTGGCTTTGGGCCTGAGTGAGACACTGGAAGAGCTGATCGTCGGCGCCTACGCCGCCGCCCTGGACGATACACTGTGGGTGCCGTGGGCGGACCAACTGCTCGGCGCGATGAGCGGGGCGATGGGCAGTCTTGTAGCCTTGGACACCACGACGGGCGCCGTCCAGCAACTGTTCCATCTAAGGGCCGGCCCGAAGGTGGAAGAGCAATACGTGTCCTACGGCATGGGCGACCTCGATCCCCAGATGCCATACGCGCTGAGCCGACCCCGCTCGGGCTATTATCTGGATACCGATCACCTTGATTTGTCGGACCCCAAGGCGGCGGAGTTCACCCGCTGGCTGACCCATTGTGGCCTGAGACACTACATGACGACGGTCGCCCGATTGGGCGGCGGTCGTATCCACGCCGGCGTCAGCATCCACCGCGCCATAGCCGACGGACCGACCCCGGTGGAGGAGCAGCGCAAACTGGCCGCCATCCTGCCCCAGATCACCCGGGCGATGGAGCTGGGCTTCATCCACGGCGAGAAGCTCCTGGAGAGCTATTGGTCCGGCGTCACCGCCGGCGCGGCCGAGCCTGCGCTGATGCTGGACGCAGAGGGCCGGGTTGCTCGCGTCACGCCCGCCCTCAGGGCGCTCTTGGCGTCAGGCGACGGCCTGGATATCCGAAGCGGTAGCCTCCGCGCCGATCAGGTCGACGACGACGCCCAGTTGCAGGTCGTCCTGTCCCGGGCCTCGGCGCGCATCTCCCCCCGCGCCGGGGCGGCGCGGGTGCGTCGCCGGGGCGGCAAGCCGCCGTTCGTGGTGACGGCCTTCCCGCTGCGCCGGCCGATGCCCGTCCTCGGGCCGCCGGAGCCCACTGCCATCGTCATGGTCGTCGATCCGGGCGCCGCGCCGGGGCCGACAAACCCGATCTGGCGCGAGGCCTTCGGCTTCACGCCGCGGGAAGACGAACTCGCGGTGCTCCTGATGGCCGGCCACTCGCTGGAGAGCGCCGCGGCGGTGCAGGCCACCACCCTTCACACCGCCCGCGTGCACCTGCGGCGCCTGTTCGCCAAGACCGGAACCTCCCGTCAGTCCGACCTGGTCCGGCTGCTCGGCCGGTTGAGCCTCTGACTGCGGCGGTCCGTATGAGCCTATTACCCGTTTGGGTAATTTCCGGGTTCGGACGCCGTGCCTAAGCGGACCTTTCGAACGCCGGCTTTGGGTCGAAAGCGGTCATCGCCTCCCTTCCCGAAAGCAGATGGGGTGGGTGGCTCCCAGTGCTGATGGTTTGCGTGACAGCGACCACATTGGCCCTCTGAGGCCGGGAGCGGGAGCCATCCACCCCATCTGCTTTGAGGGATTAGCGCACATTGCCAGACGGTCTTCCGTGGGAGGCGGCCCACACATGACGACGCCGCCGATCCAGGGACCGGCGGCGCGTCAATCTCGACCGTGGATGCCTAGGCCGCGACGGCTGCAGTGCGACGGCGGAGGGCGGCGCCCACCATGCCGAAGCCCGCGATTATCAGGGCCCAACTGGCGGGCTCGGGAACGGCGCCGAAATCAGACTGGGCGACGATATTGTTTGCTAAAAAGGCCGCAGTCTCGGGCGACAAATCCGGAGACAGGCTCACCGCGAATGTATGAGAAGCGTCCGTAAAACCGGCATCGGCGTGAACAGTCTCCATCCGCGCCCACAGTGAGAAATAGTCACCATTGTGAAGCGTGAAAGCCCCGCAGCTTGTCGATGCGACACTTCGCGAGCCATTGCCCGAAACCTGGAAGAAGCCCGTCTCTCCGATCGCGACCGCACCCTCGGAACTGCAATCGTTCAGAAAGCCATAGCTTCCATCACCGAGAAACCAAGCGTCACCCAAGGCGTTGTGCTGCACAGCGCCCGTCAAGATCGCCAGTGAAGCAGAAATCTCGCTGAAGCCGTTGTTGCTCGCTTGATAGTCCAGGGTGCCGATAAAGTCGCTGGCGTCCAGGACCATATCGCCGCCCAACCATTGGAAGCGCTCCGCACCCTGCACCAACGAATAGGCAAGAGCGAAACTTCCGCCGTGAGCAGGAAGCCCGCTGGTATCGGAATGGAGCTCGGGCAGCGCAATGAGCCCGACTCCCTGGTTCGCGCTACCATGGGCCAGTCCCCAGAGAGGATCAGACGCCGTGGAACTCGCGTTCGCGCCGAAGCCGAGGGCGCTGGTCTGAGACCCCGGACTGTAGGTGACGGACGCACCCCCACAAGGCGCCCCGATGACACATGAGCCGACGCCCGTCGCCGCGAAGCTGAAACCCAGGGGATCTGAGGCCTGAGCGGCGCCTGCCGCCAATCCGCAGGAGGCAAGCGCGAAGCTGGCTGCCATGAGGCGAGCCGAATGTCCGATTTTCAAATTGTTTCCCCCAATTCGATATTCCGACAGCCCAATCTGCTCCAAGGCTGGACAGGGACTTGCGCCCCTATCACCGCGCGTCGTCTTCGCCCAAATCCGCATCCCAAGATCCCCACTGAGCAGCCAAACCAACGTTCGCAGCATACTGGTGTCAGATTCATAAGGGAGCGAACCGAGCCGGCGTATTACCCAAATGGGTAACATCGCGGCGAGGCTGCGCTCTTTGTCGGCAAGGTCTTCACGACAGCGGCAGACACGACCGGATGCATTGCCAGCAGTAGCAGGCGGACACTAGGGTCTGTTGGTGGAACGTATTACGCGGCGCGGCGCGTGGGAGCGGTCCGCAGGTGGCGTTGCGTTGGGTCTGAGTGAGACGCTGGACGGGCTGATCGACGGGGCCTACGCCGCCGCCCTGGACGAGTCCCTATGGGTGCCTTGGGCGGATCGACTGGTCGGCGCCCTGGGCGGGGCGATGGGCAGTCTCGTGGTCCTGGACACCACAACGGGCGCCGTCCAGCAGCTGGTCCATCTGAGGGGCAGCCCGAAGGTGGCGGAGCAATACGCGGCCTACCGCCTGGTGGAGCTCGATCCCCAGATGCCATACGCGCTCAGCCGGCCCCGCTCGGGCTATTACCTGGATACCGATCACCTTGATTTGTCGGACCCCAAGGCGGCGGAGTTCACCCGCTGGTTGACCCAGAATTGTGGCCTGAGTCACTACATGACGACGGTTGCCCGATTGGGCGGCGGTCGTATCCACGCCGGCGTCAGCATCATGCGGTCCATCGCCGACGGGCCCACCCCGGTGGAGGAGCGACGCAAGCTCGCGGCCATCCTATCCCAGATCACCCGGGCGATGGATCTGGGCTTCATCCACAGCGAAAAGCTGCTGGAGAGCTATTGGTCCGGTGTCAACGCCGGCGCCGCGGAGCCCGTCCTGATGCTGGACGCAGAGGGCCGGGTTGCTCGCGTCACGCCCGCCCTCAGGGCGCTCTTGGCGTCAGGCGACGGCCTGGATATCCGAAGCGGCGGCCTCCGCGCCGATCAGGTCGACGACGACGCCCAGTTGCAGGTCGTCCTGTCCCGGGCCTCGGCGCGCATCTCCCCCCGCGCCGGCGCGGCGCGGGTGGGTCGCCGGGGTGGCAAGCCGCCGTTCGTGGTGACGGCCTTCCCGCTGCGCCGGCCGACGCCGGTCCTCGGGCCGCCGGAGCCCACCGCCATCGTCATGGTCGTCGATCCGGGCGCCGCGCCGGGGCCGACAAACCCGATCTGGCGCGAGGCCTTCGGCTTCACGCCGCGGGAAGACGAACTCGCGGTGCTGCTGATGGCCGGCCACTCACTGGAGAGCGCTGCGGCGGTCCAGGCCACGACCCTGCACACTGCCCGCATCCACCTGCGGCGGCTGTTCGCCAAGACCGGAACCTCCCGTCAGTCCGACCTGGTCCGGCTGCTCGGCCGGTTGAGCGCTTAACTCCAATCCATTCGCTCGCGGGAACGTCCGCTATGGGTCGAGAACTGCCCTTAGTACGACGCCAGAAAGCGGCCCTTCGACGGGACGATGGCGCGGACGGTCATCCCGGTACCAAGTGTCAGGTTCTATCCACTAGTGGACATCCACAAACCCAAGCCCTGGCATGGCGTGCGCGAGTTCCTGAAGGAGTACGTGATCATCGTGGTCGGGGTCCTGACCGCGCTCGCGGCGGAGCAGGGCGTTGAGTGGCTGCATTGGCGGCATCTGGTCGGACAGGCCCGCGAAGCCGTGGCCAAGGATCAGAGGACCAGCATGGAATGGGTCGGCGGCGTCGACCGGATATCGCCCTGCATGGAGGCCCGGCTCGACGAGATCAGGGTCGCGCTCAACACCGCCGCTGAAACCGGCCGGATCCCGGCCGAGCTGCCGAATCTCGCCAATCCGCCCTCCTATCCCTGGGCGATGCGGGGCTGGGATGGCGTGGTGAGTGGCCAGGTACTGTCGCACCTCTCGCCAGAGGAAAGCGGACGCTATTCGGCTCAGGCCTCGGCGGAGGCCTTCCTGCGCTCCGTCTCGAAGGAGATGTCGGACGACTGGTCGGTGTTGCGGTCCCTGGATCCCCCGGGCCGCCGCCTGAACGACGCCGAAGAGGCGAACCTGCGCGCCACCCTGGCCCGCATCTATTTCCAGGCGGCGCGCATTCGTCAGAACGCCGATCACCTAGGCCGGCAATTTCTGGGCAGCGGCCCTCTCCGGAAGGACCAAATCGCGGCGGCCTGGAAGCACGGCTTCGACACGGCCGCTTCCCAGCCCGTGTGCGAAGCCCGCCCGGTCGAGCCAGGTCTCAGTATTCCTTGGTTGTTGCGGCCAAGCGGTCCGCCCCAGCAGCCTTACGACCCCTGGAACTACCGGTAGGACCGCCCGCCATGGACATCCACAAACCCAAGCCCTGGCACGGCGTCCGCGAGTTGGCCAACCATGCGGCCCGAGCGATCTGGGCCATCATGGTGCGAGGCGAGGTCTATCGCGCGCTCGGGCCTGTGGCCGCGGCCTGAACAGCTTACCGANNGCAGAATGGGACCTCGTCTGCGCAAACCATCAAGGCCAGCGGTCCATGACCGCGCGAACAGGTCGAACACAAGACTGCACCCGACCGCCAAGCCGAAACTCACATCACCCCTTGCAATGC
>PLEH01000077.1 GCA_003136395.1 Phenylobacterium sp. | reverse complement strand
GGAACCGTCGCCGAAGCGGCCGGCCGCCGCGCCGAGGCCGATCACTGGTTCGCCGAGGCCTCGCGCATGGCGCCGTCCACGCCCAACGGCCCGCTCAACTGGGGCCGCGCCCTGCTGGATCGCGGTGACGCGGCCCGCGCCGCCGTCCAGTTCCGCGAGGCTCTGCGCCGCAGTCCGCGGGCCGAGGAGGCTCTGGAAGGCCTGGGCGAGGCGCTGTTGATGCAAGGCGACGCCGCCGGCGCGGCGGACCAGTTCGCGGCCGCCGACAAGCTGACCCCCCGCTGGGGCCGCACGCACCTGAAATGGGGTGAGGCGCTCGCGAAACAGGGCAAGCGTGACGAGGCCAGGGCGCAGTTCACGGCCGCCGCCGGACTGGACCTGACGGCGGCGGAGCGCGCGGAACTCGCGGCGCAGAAGACCTGACGCGCGTGGACATCCACAAACCCAAACCCTGGCATGGCGTGCGCGAGTTCCTGAAGGAGTACGTGATCATCGTCGTCGGCGTGCTGACCGCACTGGGCGCCGAGGCGGTGGTTCAGAACCTCCATGACGCGCGGCTCGCGGAAGAGGCCCGACAGGCGGTCCGCGACGAGCTGAACCTCGACATCACCAACATGGCTGTGCGTTTCTCATGGGACGCCTGCGTCATTCGCCGGCTGGACGAGATCGACGCCCTGCTGGACCGCGCGGAAGCCGGAGGCTCCTTCGCCCCGCCGGGCGCCGTCGGAACCCCGAGGAATCGGGCCATCTATGCCGAACGCTGGGAGACCGCAAAGTCCGGCGGTCGGCTGAGCCTCATTTCCTCCGAGGAACAGCGGGCCTTGGCCCGCGCCTACGGTCAATTGGAACAGGTCAGGGAAACTCAGCAGCAAGAATTGCAAGTCTGGCACCGCCTGCATGCGCTCCGGGGGCGCCGGCGTCTCTCGCCGGACATGATCACCGTCCAGCGACTGGCAGTCACCGAGGCCCGAGACCTCGACGCCAACGTCCACAACAGCTTCATTCAGGGGCAGTTCTTCGCGCGCAAGGTCGGCGTGAAGGGCAACGCCCTGTTGCAGATCCCACCCTCTGAGGCGAAGAGCGGACCCGCCATCTGCCAACCGCTCGGCGCGCTCCCGCCGCAGAAGCCGGGCCCGCGTTGAGCATGGACATCCACAAAACCCACGACCCGGTAACGTCCGCTTTCCCCCCAAAGCGGACATTCGGAGAGTCCGCTTTCAGGAGCAACGTACCGCTCATGGCGTGAGTACGAGGCCAGTTTCTAACGCGCAGCTGGGATTCGCTCTTGGCGCCAGATCGACGGCGCCCGCTTAGGTTCACCGCACCGCGGTCAGAGCCTTACTCACCAAATAGGCGAGGCGCAGCGCATCAGCGTCGATCCCCTCGATCGGATCGCGTCCGTACACGCGGTCAAGGCTGGTCAACATGGTCATGGCCGCATCGATCAGTTCGACGATCTCCGGCCTGCCACGGTTCTTGAGACGCATCTCGGCAAGCGCGGTGAGTTCCCGCTCAACGGTGGTGGTCTGAAGCATGAGCCGTGCATTCAGGCCTTTCTCGGGCATGTAAGCAAGCACCGCCTTCGCGAACCTCCCTCGGCTCAGAGTTCAACTTGCTCGGACATCGTGAGGGCGTCATCGACCTCGATGCCGAGGTACCTGACGGTGCTCTCCAGCTTCTGGTGGCCGAGCAGGAGCTGGCAGGCGCGTAGGTTTCCGGTCTTCTTGTAGACGAGCGCCACCTTCGTCCGGCGCAGGCTGTGTGTGCCGTAGGCCTCGGGCTCCACATCGATCATCCGGACCCAGCGCCGCACGATGCGGGCGTATTGGCGCGTGCCGATGTGGTCTCCGGGCTGCGTGCGGCTGGGGAACAGCCAATCGTCTGGCCTTGGTCCGCGGAGCGCCAGCCAGGCCGCCAGCGCTTCGCGGGTCGCGTCGGTGATTTCGAACGGAACCGGCCTGCCGGTCTTCTGCTGAATGACGGTAGAGCGCTGGCGCACTGAACCGCTGGGCGCCACGTCGCTGACCCGAAGCTTCACCAGGTCACAGCCCCGCAGCTTGGCGTCGATCGCGCAATTGAAGAGCGCAAGGTCCCGGAGCCTTCCGGCCATCTTCAGCTGCTGGCGAATGGCCCAGATGTGTTTCGGCTTCAGCGGCGCCTTGGGCCCGACAATGAGGCCAACATTCCACGGACGTTTGGGGAACTTGAATAGGTCGGTTTGGGCCATGGCGAACTCCTCCGGGAGATCCCCCCGTGCCCGCTTACATTAGGCCCGGAGCCCCCGCCCGAAACCGGACTCTCCGAAGGTCCGCTTTGGGGGGAAAGCGGACCTAACGCTCAGTGCTTGTCCACCGGCTTCGCGGCCCTCAGGGGTTGGTGAAGTCGATGTTGGTGTCCTTTGGCTTCCGGCTGCCGAAGTTCCAGCTCAGCCCGACATAGATCGCCTGCACGCTCGGGCGGATGACACTGGCGTCGCGAAGGATCGGCGTCGCGATGTGGCTTTCCATCCGCGCCGTCTTGAAAAGGTCCTGCACTGTCACGACGACAGAAAGGTCCGACCGGAGGCTATGGCGGTAGCCCAGGAAGCTCATGAAGTTCGGGTCGTAGTAGCCCTGGGGCGTCAGTCGCTTGGCGTTCAGTTGCGCGCTCAATTGGAACGTGTCGTCTGCGGTTGGCTTCCAGGTGATCGTCCCACGCCCGCCGACTGAGAATGTTGAACGCGTTCCGGTCGCATCGATGATCCCTCCGATGTCCGCCGGCGTGGCGACGATCTCCGATCGATAGAGGTTCGCGGAGAGGCTGTAGCTGAGTGTATCGGTGATCTTGCCGTTGCCGATCAGTTCCAAGCCCTCGGCCAAGCTTGAGGCCAGGTTGGCCTTCGTCGTCAGCAGGACCCCGTTGCCCTGGCTCGTGACGACATCCGTCACACCGTTCTGGCTGCTGCGGTAGTAGAGCGTCGCTGCGTAGAATCGGCTGCCTGCTTTGTACTCGTAGCCGAGTTCGAACGCGTCGGTGAATTGCGGACGCAGGTTGGCGTTGCCGGCGCGCAGGTTGAGCGGATCCGTCGCCACGACGAACGGGTTGAGGTCCTCCGGTCGCGGGCGCTGCACACGGCGCGTGAAGTTAAACGTCACCTGCTGATCGTCGTCGAGCCGATGCGACAGGTGGAGGGACGGATAGCCGCGGAGGTCATGTGAATCGCGCACGATCGCCGAGGTCACCTGATTCAGATCGAGCTCGACGTCCTCGACACGCATCCCCGCCAAAACGGTGAGGCCTTCGAACCGCCGCTCGTACGTGACGTAAGCGGCATCCACGGCCTGCTTGTAGAGGAAGAGGTTCGTCTGCGTCGGATCGGCGACGGCGTCTGGCCATGTGGCGCCGCGCGTCCCGATGGCGGAGTAGCGATTGTCGTCGACGCGCAAATCGAAGCCGGCCTTCAGGGTTCCGACGTCGCCCATTGGGCGAGTGTAGTCGGCCTTGGCTTCGTCGAGGCGCATCGTGTTGGCGCTCGCCAGATTGCTGTAGAGAGGCGTCGATGACGGAAGGGCCAGGGCGTTCAGGGTCGAGTGCCGGTCCTCATCCGTATGCTCGCTCGAAAGGCTGGCATTGAGTTCATGACCATCGCCGTCGAAAGCATGGTGGGCCGTGCCCTGATAGGCGACCGTGTCGCGGCTGAACCCGTATTGGAAATGCTGCAGCAGGGAGCCGAGCGGCGCGCCGCTCGCATCGAACTGCGTCGCTGGCTCGGTGTCACGGGCCGAGAACGATCCCGCGTTGTAGCGCACCTGGCCTCCCAGGCGCGTCTTGGCGTCGAGATCGTAATCGGCGCCAAGGCGAGCATTCCAAAGGTCGCCGCTGCCGCGCTGGTCGTCCGTCGTTCTGGTCGTGCTCAGTACGTGGCTTGCCCCATCCAGTGTGGCCCGCTGGTCTTCACTCTTGGAGTTCTGGGAATCGAAGCGGGCGCTTGCATCCACTGACAGCGAAAGCGACCCTGTGTTGTAGCCGCCGGACACGGCCGTGCTGGCGCGGCCCCCCGTGCCGACACTGGCGCGCATCGTTCCCGCCGCGCCGGGTTTTTGCACTGTTTTGGTGACGAGGTTGATGATGCCGGCTGACCCGTCGGAGGAGTACTGCGCCGATGGATTTGTCAGCACTTCGACACGAGCGATGGAGCCGGCGGGCATTGACTCGAGGATCTGACCGGCGTTGGCGCCCTTCAGCAGGTTCGAGGGCTTCCCGTCGATCATGATCACGACGTTGGAGTCGCCGCGCAGGGTGACCGTGCCGGTCGG
>PLEH01000106.1 GCA_003136395.1 Phenylobacterium sp. | reverse complement strand
GCCGACCTGTTCGAGACCTATGCTGTGACCACGGTCGCCACCATGATGCTGGGCGCGATCTTTTTCGCCAGCGCCGGCGCGGAAGTCGTCACCAACATGATGCTGTTGCCGCTGGCCATCTGCGGCGTCTGCATCGTCACCTCGATCATCGGCACCTTCGCCGTGCGTCTGGGCAAGAACAACAACATCATGGGGGCCCTCTACCAGGGCCTGATCGTCACCGGCGCCCTGTCGGTCGTCGCGATCTACGGGGTCATGAAAACCCTGGTCACCGGCCCGCTGACGGTCGGCGACAAGTCCTTCGATTACATGAGCCTGTTCTGGTGCGGCATCACCGGCCTGGCGGTCACCGCGGCCATCGTGGTGATCACCGAGTACTACACGGGGACGGGCTTCCGTCCGGTGAAGTCGGTGGCCAAGGCCTCGGTTTCCGGCCACGGCACTAATGTGATCCAGGGCCTGGCCATGTCGCTGGAATCGACCGCGCTCCCGGCGCTGACGATCATCATCGGCATCATCGTCACCTACAACCTGGCTGGCCTGTACGGCATCGCGGTGGCCACCACCTCGATGCTGTCGCTGGCCGGCTTCATCGTGGCCCTGGACGCCTTCGGCCCGGTGACGGACAACGCCGGCGGCATCGCCGAAATGGCCGGCCTGCCTCCGGAGGTTCGCGTCACCACCGACGCGCTCGACGCTGTGGGCAACACCACCAAGGCGGTGACCAAGGGCTATGCGATCGGTTCGGCCGGCCTGGGCGCCCTGGTGCTCTTCGCCCTCTACACTCAGGACCTGAAGTTCTTCGCGGCCAATGCGGCCCCGGGCAGCTTCTTCGACAACCTGGGCCCGGTGGCCTTCGACCTCTCCAACCCCTACGTCGTGGTCGGCCTGCTGTTCGGCGGCCTGCTGCCTTTCCTGTTCGGTGGTCTCTCGATGACCGCCGTGGGCCGGGCGGCCGAGGCCGTCGTCGAGGAAGTCCGCCGCCAGTTCCGCGAGAACCCGGGGATCATGACCTATGACGTGAAGCCCGAATATGGCCGCGCCGTCGCCATCCTGACCCAGGCGGCGATCCGGGAGATGATCGTGCCGTCGCTGCTGCCGGTCGTGAGCCCGGTCCTGCTGTTCTTCGTGATCAAGGCGATCGCCGGCAAGGTCGAAGCCTTCGCCTCGCTCGGCGCCATGCTGATGGGGGTTATCGTCACGGGGCTGTTCGTCGCCATCTCGATGANNGGCGGCGGCGCCTGGGACAACGCCAAGAAACTGATCGAAGAAGGTCACTACGGCGGCAAGGGATCGGAGGCTCACAAGGCCGCCGTCACCGGCGACACCGTCGGCGACCCCTACAAGGACACCTCGGGCCCCGCCGTGAACCCGATGATCAAGATCACCAATATCGTGGCGCTGTTGCTGCTCGCAGTCCTGGCCCACGGCGTGATCCACTAGTCTCAAGCCACAGGCTGAATACCAAGACGCCCCGGAGAGCGATCTCCGGGGCGTTTCTTTTGCTCTCCCTGGATGGGATGGAGGATCAGCGCTGGTCGCCGGGACGCTGGCCGGGGACGTTTTCGTTGCTGTTGGGCAGGACGCCGCCGCGGCCGACGTTGCCGAGGATCTGTTCGAGTATGGTCAGCTCGCGGCCGCGGGTCGGGGTCTCGCGGCCGTTGAAGGCCACGACCTTGCCGTCCTTCAGGGTGTAGCTGTTGACGCTCTCCACCAGCTCTGAGTCCTTGTTGAAGGTGATCGCGGTCACGTTGCGCTGGATCACCTCGGGCTGCTTGAACGCCACGCGGGACTTCAGCTGGTTCATGTAGAACCAGGTGTTGGCGTCGAAGGTGCCGGTGGCGGAGGGCGAGCCCAGGCGGCTTCGCACCGTCGACTTGGTGTCCGTGCCGATCTTGACGTCCTTCGGGTCGGACTCGATGGCCTGGAAGCCGGAATAGCTGGTGATCGGCGCGCAGGCCGAAAGGCTGGTCGCGGCGGCCGGGATCAAAAGACCCGCGGCGAGGGCGACAAAGGCGGCTCGTGATGACATGGGACGTGTGAAACCTGCTCTGAGCGCCGGAACGCTTTGACCTGGGGCTTTGACCTATCGTCGCTCGCCCCTTAGTTCAATGCGGCTTTATGGAACGGATCGGGCGAAATCGAGGCGTCATGCTGCTGGACCGTCTGTTCCGACCCCGCCCGGCGACCGCCGCGGGCCGCGCGCTCTATGCCCGGGCCGTCGAGCAATCGCGCTCGCCGGCGCTCTATTCCGACCTCGGCGCACCCGACACGGTCGAGGGCCGGTTTGAGATCTACAGCCTGCATGTGGTGTTGCTGCTCGACCGGCTGCGCGGCCAGGGCGAAGCCGCGGCCGACGTTTCCCAGGCGCTCTTTGACACCTATGTGAAGGCGCTCGACAACGCCTTGCGGGAAATGGGCGTGGGCGACCTTTCGGTCGGCCGTAAGATGCGCAAGCTGGGCGAGGCCTTCTACGGCCGCGGCAAGTCCTATGAGGCGGCCTTCGCGGCCTTGCCGGACGAGGAGCCCTTGCGCGCCCTGATCGCCCGCACGGTCCACGCCGAGGCCGACGCCGCGTCCGCGCCGCGAATGGTGAGCTATATCCTGACCCAGCGCGCCGCGCTCGCGGGTCAGCCGGCGGAGCGCCTCCTGGCCGGTGAGGTCGACTGGGCTCCGGCATGAACCAGGCCTGGACCACCAAGGTGCGCCTGCACGAACTCGGTCGTGGGACCTTGAGCGTGCGCCTGGAGCCGGATGCGGCCGAGCGGGCGAAGATCTCCAAGGCGCTTGGCCTGGTGGCGCTGCCGGCGCTTACCGCCAGCCTGACGCTCAAGTCGTGGATGGACGGGGCTGAGATCACCGGCCGCTTCGACGCCGTGGTCGAGCAGGTCTGCGCCATCTCGCTGGACAATTTCGAGCAGCCGCTGTCGGGCAAGATCGAGATCCGCGTGGTCCCGGCCGGCAGCGCCCAGGCTCCGGAGCCCACGGGCGGAGAGGTAGACTACGATCCCGACGCGCCCGATCCGCCCGACATCCTGGAGGGCGAGACCATCGACCTGGCCGCCTGTGTCATCGAGCACCTGGCCCTGGAGATCGATCCCTTCGCCCGCAAGCCGGGGGTCGAGTTCGACTACACCCCCGAGCCGGAGCCGGAATCCCCGTTCGCCGTGCTCAGGAAGTTGAAGGGCGAGCAACCCTGAAGGGTTAAGGCCTTGTTTGCATTGCCGAGCCTGGGCGCTATCGTCCCAGGCGAATCCGGCGGGACCCGTCGAAGGACCAAAGCGCCGTCTTGACCCAACCATTGGTGATTTCCATCGACGCCATGGGCGGAGACCACGGCCCGCCCGTGGTCATTCCGGCTGTCGTGCGCGCGATCTCGGCCCTGCCCCAGGATGTCCGCTTCCTGCTGCACGGCGACGAGACGGTGATCAAGGCCGGCCTCGCCAAGCATCCCGACGCGGCGGCCCGCGTGGAAATCCGCCACGCCGAGCGCGTGATCGCCATGGACGAAAAGCCCGCCCAGGCGCTTCGCCGCGGCAAGGGCACCTCCATGTGGGCCGCCGTCGAAGCCGTGCGCGAGGGCCAGGCAGTCGCCGCCGTCTCGGCCGGCAACACCGGCGCCTTGTGGACCATATCGCGCCTGATCTTGCGGATGATCGGCGACCTGGAGCGGCCGGCGCTCGTCGCCAGCATCCCGACGCCGCGCGGCGTCACCACCTTCCTCGACGTGGGCGCGAACATCGACTGCGACGCAGAGCGGCTGGTGGAGTTTGCCATCATGGGCGAGGCCTATCACCGCGCCGCACACGGGGTGCCCAGACCCACGGTCGGCCTGCTGAACGTCGGCTCCGAGGAGATGAAGGGCCACGAGGAGGTGCGCGAGGCCAACCGCGTCCTGCGCGAGGGCAAGCTCGACCTGGACTACCGGGGCTTCGTGGAGGGCGACGACATCACCCGCGGCTCGGTGGACGTCATCGTCACCGACGGCTTCACCGGCAA
>PLEH01000240.1 GCA_003136395.1 Phenylobacterium sp. | reverse complement strand
CGCGCTGATCGACGAGAAGGTGCCGATCATCGTGATCGCACCGCACGACGCCCTCTATGAAAAGACCATCTCCAATATGCAGGAAGTGATGGCGCGGGGCGGCAAGGTGATCCGCGTCGAGGCCCGCACCCTGCGGCTGTTGGTCGATTTGGCGGAGCACGCCGGCGAGGTGGTCAGCATCGACGACCTGCTGGACCGGGTCTGGTCGGGCGTCATCGTCACGCCGGACTCGGTCTACCAGGCGGTGGCCTCGCTGCGGCGCCTGCTGGGCGACGATCCGCGAAAGCCCCTCTACATCGCCACCGTCCCGCGCCTGGGCTACCGCCTGGTGGCGCCGGTGTCGCCCTGGACGGACAATCCTTTGTCGCCCCGGCGCGGGCCGCGAGCATGGTGGGTCGGCGCGGGCCTCGCCGCTGTCCTGGCGCTCCTCGGCGCCGTGCTGGTCTTCGGCCAGATCGCCCGGGCCCGGCACGCCCAGGCGATCGCCTCGGTCGGCGTGCTGGAGCTGCTGGACCTCTCCGACGCCACGGATCAGGAGGTCACCGTCACGGAGATGACCGAGGGGCTGATCGACAGGATCGGCAAGAACCCGCGCCTGGGCACGCGCGGCCCCAGATCCTCCCACCGCCTGACCGGCAAGCATCTCTCCACCGCCGAGGCGGCCAGGGCGCTGGGCGTCGCCTACCTGCTGGACTGGAGCGTCCACTCGGCCGGCCCGAACCTTCGGATCGAGACCCGCCTGATACGGGGCGACACAGGGTTCATCGTCTGGTCGCAGACCTACGTCCGGCCGCCGAAGGAGATGCCGCTGGTCGAGGACGACATAGCCAGGCGCGTCGCCAGCTCCCTGGTTCCAGGTCCGGCGCGGTAGAACCCGTTTCCGCTCATCCCGGCGAAGGCCCGGATGAGCGGCAGTGAGTGCGGACCCACCCGCAGCAACCCCGGTCAAGACATGCGGCCGGGAAGGGCGACCCCGGGCCGGCGCTCAACGTCCGGGACGCCCGTCCCCCGTGGTCAAGCTTTTGGCGCCCGAAGCCATGGCGGTTGTGACCCATCAGCATAGGCTTGCCGGCCTCTGAGGACTTCACCCATCGACCTGATTGCGGGTCTAGTCTCGGCTCAGGGTCCAAGGTTGCCAACGGGGCACGGTGATGATGATGCGAGCCGCTTTGATAAGGCGCTACGGGTCACCGGACGTCGTGAAGATCGGCGATGCGCCAAAGCCCTTGCCCGCGGCGGGCGAGGTCCTGATCCGGGTCCATGCGACGACCGTGAACCGGACGGATTGCGGAGAGCTCCGACCCGGCGTGATCGGGCGGCTGTTCTTCGGCCTGAGCCGGCCGCGGCGCACGATCTTCGGCTTTGACTTCGCCGGCGTGGTGGAAGCCGTGGGCGCCGAGGTCACCGCGTTCAAGCCCGGCGACCGCGTCTTTGGCATGTGCCCGTCTCGGAGCAACGGCGCGCACGCGGACTATGTCTGCGTCCCCGAAAGCGGCGCCATCGCCCTGATGCCGGCGAATGCCCGCTTCGAAGACGCCGTGGTCTGCGAGGGCGCCTACTATGCCGACAGCGGGCTGAAGCGATTCCACGTCGGGCCCGGCCACAAGATCCTGATCTACGGCGCCTCCGGCGCCATCGGTTCGTCGGCGGTGCAGCTCGCGAAAGCCTATGGCGCCGAGGTCACCGCGGTCGTGCCCACGCGACACCTGGAGCTGGCCAGGTCCCTCGGCGCGGACCGCGTCATCGACTGCAGCGCTGAGGATTTCAGCCGCATCGGCGAGCGCTTCGATTTCGTCTTCGAGGCGGTCGGGAAGACCAGCTATTTCCGATACCGCCGACTGCTGAAACCCGCGGGGACGTTCATGGCGACGGACGTCGGACCCTGGGGGCAGTACCTGCCGTTGCTGCTCTGGTCGGCGATCGCGAAAAACAACCGGGTCCTCGTGCCCCTGCCGCCCCCGGGCGGCGGCCACGCCTTTGTCGCGTTCCTGAAAGCGCGCATGGAGGCCGGTCAGTTTCGCGCGGTGATCGACCGAACCTACCCTCTCGAAGCGATCGCCGAGGCCTACCGCTATGTCGAGACCGGGCAAAAGGCCGGCATCGTCGTGATCGAGGTCGCAGCGGCAGACCCGCTCTAGGCGGCCTGCAGTCCTGTCATCTGCGGTCATCCTCTTGATGCCGCAACCCCTAGGCCGCCTCGCCCGCCCGGCCATGGGTTATCGGCGCGGCGGCGGCCGGGAACCTTCTGACCCCTGAACACTCTGATGTTTGTTAGACGCTCGGCCGCGCCACGCGCCAGCGACCCGCGCGGCCGCGAGTTCTCGTGAACGTCTCTACCGACCGAAGGGGAGCACGGCCTCCCGCTGTTCGCGTAACCCCATCACCTAAGGAGAAGACCATGACGGACGCAGTTTCGAATTCGATCGCCCGACGAGGCGTGATTGCCGGCTTGAGCCTGACGGGCGCCGCGGCGGCCGTACTGGCGGGGGCCGCGGCGCACGCCCAGCCCAAGCCGCCCGCGCCGCAGAAGAGCCTCTACGAGCGGCTGGGCGGCATCTTCGCCATCGCCGCGGTCGTGGATCACTTCAGCGACGCGGTGGTCAGGAATCCCATCGTCGGCCGGAAGTCGAAAAATCCGCGGCTGCGGGAATGGTCCACCAAGGACCAGGACAGGCTGCCCGGCCTCAAGTTCATGCGGACCCTGTGGGTCGCCAACGTTTCAGGCGGGCCGTTCGTTTACACGGCCACCCGGCCCGGCGCGACGCCGCTCGGCCTTGAGGAGGCCCACCGTAACCTGCGGATCTCGCCGGCCGAATTCGACGAGGTCGCGGCGGAACTGGGCCGGTCCCTGGACTTCGCCAAGGTCCCCAAGCGCGAGAAGGGTGAGGTCCTGGCCGCCTTCGCCGCCCACAAGGGCGAGGTCACCGCGGGCTATGTCGCGGCCAAGGGGCGAGGCTGACGGCCTCTAGGTTGAAAACTCGATCACACTATTGATTTTGTTAAATAGCGTCATCGCCCGGCTTGTCCGGGCGACCCATGATCTCCGCGATGAAGGAAGGAATCCGGCGGCGACACCCGGTCTCTGCCTTGCAGCGCGGAGATCATGGGTGGCCCGGACAAGCCGGGCCATGACGNNGCGATAATTGAGTCACCAACCTAGGCCGCAGCGGCCTCCGGCCTCGCCCACCGCGGCGCCCAGCCGTCCAGCCACAGCAGCCTGCGCTCTAGCTCGGCCCTGCGGCCTTCCAGGTCGGCGGCTTTTCGCAGGGTGGGGAGGGCTGTGGCGATGGCCTCCCTCACCTCGAGCGCGGTAGCCGCACGTCCGCCCGCGCACCATTCCAGGCGCACCGGCTCGTTGAGCCCTCACGGGAGAGCGGCCCGGCATATGACTCGGGCGATAGGACCCGCTCAATCCCGCTCATCCCCACGAAGGCGGGGACCCAGGTTTT
>PLEH01000082.1 GCA_003136395.1 Phenylobacterium sp. | reverse complement strand
GGCGTCAGGACTTCGGCGTGGGCGAGGCTGAGCGACATGGCGGCGACGATCGCGGCAAGGACGAGTTTCATGGAATCCCCAGACAGGTGCGCGCCGACCACACCGGAATCCCGCGGCCTTGCCAAGACCCGTCAGGCGCCGGGTCCGGTCCAGGCGGTCACCGGGTTCAACAGGAACACTGGCGTGCGGGGCGCGAGGCCCAGCTCCTCCCAGGTGAAGGCCAGCTCCGTACTGCCCTGGGCGAAGGATTTGCAGGCGTCGACGTGCTTGCGCGCGAAGGCCACCGCCACCCCGTCGCCGCGCCGCTCGACGTAGAAGGCGAAGTCCGCCCTGTCGGTGCAGCCGTTGGAGCCGACGCGGATCGTCAGCCCCTCGCGCCCGGCCTGGGCCGCATAGAGCGGCTCCAGCTCGCCGAACGTGCGCGGGCCCGTCGCGACCCTCGGCGGCGCGGCCACAGTCGCGCAGCCGCCAAGGGCGAAGGCCGCCAGAATGAAGAGCCTGCGATTCATCGGCCCTTCTCCGCCACAGCCGTGCGCAAAGCAAAAGGCCCGGGATCGCTCCCGGGCCTGAACTTAGATCCTCCCCTCAGGGGGAGGTGGCCCGAAGGGCCGGAGGGGGTTTCCGCCGCCGACTCGGGGATGAAACCCCCTCAGTCAGCTTCGCTGACAGCTCCCCCTAAGGGGAGCATCTCTAGGACGCGTAGAATTCGATGACCAGGTTGGGTTCCATCTTCACCGGATAGGGCACTTCGGCCAGCTCCGGAATGCGGATGTAGCGGGCGGTCATGCCTTTGGTGTCCATCTCGATATAGTCCGGCGTGTCGCGCTCAGGCGACTGCAGGGCTTCGAGCACGAGGGCCATGTTGCGCGACCGTTCGCGCACCGAGACCACGTCATCGGGCTTCACCCGATAGGACGGGATGTTCACCCGCTTGCCGTTCACCAGCACGTGGCCGTGGTTGACGAACTGNNGCGGCCTCTTCGTAGATCCGGCTGAACTGCTTTTCGGTCAGGTTGCCGTAGTAGCCCTTCAGCTTCTGCTTGGCGCGCAGCTGCAGGCCGAAGTCGGAAACCTTCTGCTTGCGACGCTGGCCGTGCTGGCCGGGTCCGTAGGCGCGCTTGTTGATCGGGGACTTCGGGCGACCCCAGATGTTTTCGCCCATCCGGCGGTCGAGTTTGTACTTGGCGCTATGGCGCTTGGACATGCTTCACTCTTCTTCGACCCGAGCCGGCGCTTTCGAAGATGAAAGCGCGATCTCAACGGCGGCTATCGCGTCAACCCGTCATAAATCCGCGACCGCGCGGTTTCCCGGCGGCGTGGAAGGCGGGGTGTATGCCCACCGCCCCTCTCGGAGTCAAGGTTTGGGCGCGATATCCGCCGTGCGCGCCGAGAGCGCCTGGGCGGCCGCCTGGGCCTCTCGCCACCACAGCTTGACCATCTCGCCCGCCCGGCCGGGTCTGGCCAGCTTCACCGCTTGGCCCGCCCAGAGCGACATCAGCTCGGGATCGCCGGCCTTGTCGGCGGCGGCGCGCATGGCTTGGGTCAGGCGGTTCTGCACCGGATAGGCCGGCACCTCCTCCTGCACCGCGGCCATTTCGCGGACGAAGCGGTTCTCGATCCCGCGCGCATAGCGGCCCGAAAAGGCCCGCGTCAGCCGGGTGGCGTCGGCGGGCGCGTCGGTGATCGCCTTCTGCCACACCGGCCCCACGATCGCCTCGTCGGAGAGCAGGAAGGCCGAGCCCATCTGCACGGCGCTCACCCCCAGCGCCAGCGCGGCCGCCACGCCGCGCCCGTCCATGATCCCGCCGGCGGCGATCACCGGCAGGTCCACCGCCGCCAGCACTGTCGCCACAAGCGCCAGGGTCCCCACTGAGGACGCCTCGATGTCCGCCAGGAAATAGGCGTGGTGGCCGCCCGCCTCGAACCCCTGGGCGCAGATCCCGTCGGCGCCGACCCTGGCCCAGGCGATGGCTTCCTCGACCGTATTGGCCGTGCCCACCACATAGCTGCCGGCCGCGTGCAGGGCGTCCACCTGGGCCGGGGTCAGGATCGAGAAGCTGAAGGAGGCCACCGGCGGCGCGGCGCGGGTCACGGCCTCGAGCTGGGCGTTGAAGTCCTGGGCGAAACGGTTGGGGTGGTCCGGAACCGCCAGGCCCAGCTCGGCGTACCAAGGCGCAAGCCGCGCCAGGGCCTTGTCCACCTCGGCGGGTTCCGGGCTGGCCGGCCGCGCCATCAGCAGGTTCACCGCGAACGGGGCGTCGGTGCGGGCGCGGATCGAAGCGACCACCGGGCCCATCTCCTCGGGCGCGACGCCGGCCGCCGCCAGGGAGCCCATGGCGCCCGCCTCGCTGACCGCCACCGCCATGGCGTCGAACGAGGCGCCGGCCATGGGGGCCTGCAGGATCGGGATCGGCAGGCTGTCGAGCAGGGACCGCAGGCTCATGTCTCACTCCCCTTGGCCTTGGCCGCCTTCTGGCCCGCGAGCTTGGCCAGCACCCGCCCGCGGCCGCGAGAGAGCGCCGTCACCACGCCGCGGAAGGTGCGCACCTCCTGGTCGGTGAAGCTCGCCCGACCCAGCGCCGAACGCAGGTTCTGCACCATCGACGGCCGCTTTTCCGGCGGATGGAAGAAGCCAGCCTCGTCCAGCTCGCGCTCGAAGTGCTCATAGAGGCCCTGCATCGCCGCCCCGTCGGCGGGCGGCGGGCCGTTCCGGAAAGCCTGGGGCGCCTCGCCGGCCACGGTCATGCGCCACTCATAGGCGTTGATCGCCACGGCCTGGGCGAGGTTCAGCGACTTGAAGCGGTCATCCACCGGGAGCGTCACCACCGCCTGGCAGAGCGCGATGTCGGCGGTCTCAAGCCCCGACCGCTCCGCGCCGAACATCAGGCCGACCTTCAGCCCGTCGCCGATGGCGCTCGCCAAGTTCTGCGCCGCTTCGCGCGGCGTCAGGATCGGCAGCTGCAGCTCCCGGGGCCTGGCGGTAGTCGCATAGAGCAGGTTGAGGTCGGCGACCGCGTCCTCGACGCTCTCGAAGACCCGTGCGGCGTTCAGCGGCCAGTCGGCGCCCGAGGCCGCCGACCACGCGCGTTCGTTCGGCCAGCCGTCCCTGGGATTGACCAGCCGCAGTTCCGAAAGCCCGAAATTCGCCATCACGCGCGCGGCCGCGCCGATGTTCTCTCCGAGCTGTGGCGCGTTGAGGATGATAACAGGGGTCGAAGGAAAGGCTTGAGCCATGACGCGGTTACAGTCGCTTGACGGGCGTAGCGCAAGCCTCGGCAGACGCGATCTGCTGATCGGGGGCGCCGGCCTGGCGCTGGCCGCCTGCGGTCAGGACAAGCCCATGACCGCCTCGCGCACGCCCCGGCTCGACATGGAGCGCCTCGACAGGGAGATCGCCGCCTTGGCGGCCCGCGCCGCGCCGGGCGTCCTCGGCTTTGGCCTGATGAACCTGGAGAGCGGCGAGTTCTGGGTGCGGCTGGGGGACCGGACCTTTCCCATGCAGAGCGTCTTCAAGCTGCCGCTGGCAGCCGCCGTGCTCTCGGAGGTCGACGCCGGCCGGCTCAAGCTCGACGAGACCCTGACGCTCGAAGCTGAGGACCTCTCGCCCCCCTGGTCGCCGATCGCCGACGCCTGGCCGGGGCGCACGACCTACACCGCCCAGGATCTGCTGACCGCCGCCGTCGGTAACAGCGACAACACCGCCGCCGACCTCCTGATGAAGCGGATCGGCGGGCCCGGCGCGGTCTCCGCCTGGCTGCAGCAGAAGAAGGTCGACGAGATCCGCGTCGACCGCTACGAGCGCGAACTGCAGCCCAATGTCTGCGGCATGGCCTCCTTTCGGGAGGCCTGGAAAGGCGAGGCCGCCTTCAACGCCGCCAAGGCCACCGTTTCGCCGGCGAAGCGCCACGCCGCCATGCTGGCCTACATGGCCGATCCCCGGGACTCATCGACGCCGCGCGGCATGCTGGGGTTCCTACGCAAGTTCGACGAGGGCGAACTCCTGTCGCCGGCCTCCACCCGCCGGCTCCTGACCATCCTGCTCGCCAGTCCGCGCGGCGCCGAGCGCATCAAGGCCGGCCTGCCGAAGGACGCCAGCTTCGCTCACAAGATCGGCACGTCGGGCACGGAGCAGGGCCTGAACGCCGCCTACAACGACGTCGGCATCTTCACGCTCGCGGACCGCCGCAGCTACGCCGTCGCGGCCTTCCTGACCGGTTCGACGGCGCCGGAAGCCGCCCGCGCGGCGCTCTTCGCCGACCTCGGCCGGGTCGCAGCTCGCAGCGTCCGCTGACCGGCGCGGGAGCGGCGCCGGCCTGCAGCCTTTGCGTCGGCCGCGGCGAAGGCTATACGGCCCCAAACTCAAGTTCGCGCGGAGCGCCTGCCCCTCATGGCAAAGATCAAAGTGGCCAACCCTGTCGTCGACATCGACGGGGACGAGATGACCCGGATCATCTGGCAGTGGATCAAGGACAAGCTGATCTTCCCCTTCCTGGACCTGGAGCTCGACTACTACGACCTGAGCATGGAGAACCGCGACGCCACCGAGGACAAGGTGACGGTCGAGGCCGCCGAGGCGATCCAGCGGCACGGCGTGGGCGTCAAGTGCGCGACCATCACGCCGGACGAGGCCCGCATGAAGGAATTCAACCTCAAGCAGATGTGGAAGTCGCCCAACGGCACCATCCGCAACATCCTGGGCGGGGTCGTCTTCCGCGAGCCGATCATCTGCAAGAACGTGCCGCGCCTGGTGCCCGGCTGGACCCAGCCGATCATCATCGGCCGCCACGCTTACGGCGACCAGTACCGGGCCACCGACTTCCGGGTGCCCGGCCCCGGCAAGATGACCCTGACCTGGGTCGGCGAGAACGGCGAGAAGATCGAGCGCGAGGTGTTCAACTACCCCGGGGCCGGCGTGGCGCTGGCCATGTACAACCTCGACGATTCGATCCGCGACTTCGCGCACGCCTCCTTCGCCTACGCCCTGGCGCGCAAGTACCCGCTCTATCTCTCCACGAAGAACACGATCCTCAAGGCCTATGACGGGCGCTTCAAGGACATCTTCCAGGAGGTCTATGACGCCGCCTACGTCGACCAGTTCAAGGCCGCGGGCCTGACGTACGAACACCGCCTGATCGACGACATGGTGGCCGCCGCCATGAAGTGGTCGGGCGGCTACGTCTGGGCCTGCAAGAACTATGACGGCGACGTGCAGTCCGACACGGTGGCCCAGGGCTTCGGCTCGCTCGGCCTGATGACCTCGGTGCTGATCACGCCGGACGGCAAGACCATGGAAGCCGAGGCCGCGCACGGTACGGTCACCCGCCACTACCGCCAGCATCAGCGAGGCGAGGCCACCTCCACCAATTCCATCGCCTCGATCTTCGCCTGGACCTCGGGACTGAAGCACCGCGCCAAGCTCGACAACAATCCCGAGCTGACCCACTTCGCCGACACGCTGGAGAAAGTCTGTGTCTCCACCGTCGAGAGCGGTTCGATGACCAAGGACCTGGCGCTCCTGGTCGGTGACACCCAGGGGTGGCTGACCACCGAGGGCTTCATCGACAAGGTGGCGCTGAACCTGGAAAAGGCGCTGGCCGCCTAGGACGACGGCGCGCCATCGCGGCTTATGCCTCGATTGCGAACATGATCTCCAGACGGTCCATACCGCCCGGCGCCATCACTGGACTTGAGAAAGACCGCCTGGGCCCGGGCGCGCGGCCCCGACCGAACCGCGTAATTTAACCCCGGACACTCCAGGGGCCAAGAATTCAGTGGGTTCAATCCAGAAAAGTGTCCNNCGCCCTGCCCGCCCATGGCCGCGACCGCCGCCCTGGCGAGTTCGACGGCGCTGAACCTCGCCTGGGCCGAGCCGGTGACGGCGACGGCCACCGCGGCCTTGCCGTCGGCTGAGCTCACCAGCGCGATGACCCCGTCGGGAAGCTGCTTCTTGAACTCTTCGGCGATGGGTCTGAGGTCCTTGCCGCCGACGCCTTCCAGGATCCGGGCCATCACCTGGACGCCGCCGATCTCTTCCGGCCCGGCCGGAGCGGCTCCACCGCCGCCGCCGCCCATGGCGAGCTGGCGCCTGGCGTCGCCGAGCTCCTTCTCCAGCTGGCGCCGTTGGACCTCAAGGGTCGCGACCCGCGCCGGGACTTCGGACACGGGAACCTTGAACTGGTCGGCGAGGCCCTTGGCGACCGCGGCCTGATCGAGCAGCCAGCGGCGGGCGGACTCGCCCGTCAGCGCCTCGATGCGGCGCACGCCCGCGGCCACGCCCTGTTCCTGCACCACCTTGAAGAGCGCGATGTCCCCGGTGCGCGCCACGTGGGTGCCGCCGCAGAGCTCCACGGAATAGGCGCCCTCGCCGGCCAGGGATTCCCCAAGGGTCAGGACGCGCACCGTCTCGCCGTATTTTTCGCCGAACAGCGCCATGGCCCCGGCCGCCATGGCCTGCTTGGGGGCCATCAGCTGCGTCTCCGCCGGCAGATTCTGGCGGACGACGGCGTTCACCTCGGCCTCGATGCGGTCGATCTCGTCCGGCGTCACCGGCGCGCCATGGCTGAAGTCGAAGCGGATCCGCTCGCCGTCGACCATCTGGCCCTTCTGGGTGACATGGGGCCCCAGCACATTGCGCAGCGCCGCATGCATCAGGTGGGTGGCCGAGTGGTTGGCCCGGGTCTGGGCGCGGCGGTCGGCGTCGACGGCCAGGCGCACGCGGGCGCCAAGGGCCAACGCGCCTTCAAGAATCTCAAGGTCGTGGACGAAGAGGTCGCCGGCCTGCTTCTGGACGTCGGTGACCCGCGCGCGCCCGAGGTTCCCTCCCGCCATTGGCCACTCGACCTCGCCCCGGTCGCCGACCTGACCGCCGCTCTCGGCGTAGAACGGGGTGCGGTCGAAGACCGCCTGGACCTTGGCGCCGGCGACCGCGCCGTCGATCTCACGGCCGTCCTCGACCAGCGCCAGCAGCTCGCCGGTGATCTCGATCTGGTCGTAGCCCTCGAACGGCGTGGGGCCGAGCCGGTCGCGGATGGCGAACCACTCGCCCGCCGCGGCGACCTGGCCCGAGCCCGTCCAGGCCTCGCGGGCCATGTCGCGCTGCCGCGCCATGGCGGTGTCGAATTCCTCGAGGTTCACCGTCAGCCCCCTGGCGCGCACCGCGTCCTGGGTGAGGTCGAGCGGGAAGCCATAGGTGTCATAGAGCTTGAAGGCGGTCTCGCCGGACAGCACGTCGCCTTTGTTGAGGCCTGCAGTCGCTTCGTCCAGCAGGCTCATGCCGCGGCCCAGCGTGCGGCGGAAGCGTTCCTCCTCCTGGCGCAGGGTGTCGACGATCGCCGGCTCGGCCCGCTTCAGCTCCGGATAGGCGTCGCCCATCTCGGCGATAAGCGTGGGCGCGAGGCGGTGCATCAGCGGATCGGCCGCCCCCAGCAGGTGGGCGTGGCGCATGGCGCGCCGCATGATCCGGCGCAGCACATAGCCCCGGCCCTCGTTGGAGGGCATGACCCCGTCGGCGATCAGGAAGCTCGAGGAGCGCAGGTGGTCGGCGATCACCCGGTGCGAGGGGCCGTTGGACGCGCCGCCCCCTTTTCCGGGCATTGGGCCGCCCACCAGCTCGCGGCTGGCGGCGATGAGGCTGCGGAACAGGTCGATGTCGTAATTGTCGTGCACCCCTTGCAGGACGGCGGCGATGCGCTCCAGGCCCATGCCGGTGTCGATGGATGGCTTGGGCAGGTCCGTGCGCTCGCCCGACGCCAGCTGCTCGTACTGCATGAAGACCAGGTTCCAGATCTCCACGAACCGGTCGCCGTCCTCGTCCGGGCTGCCGGGCGGGCCGCCGGGGATGTGGGATCCGTGGTCGTAGAAGATTTCCGAGCAGGGTCCGCACGGCCCGGTGTCGCCCATGGACCAGAAGTTGTCCGAGGTGGCGATGCGGATGATCCGGTCGTCGGAGAGGCCGGCGATCTTCTTCCAGAGGACCGGCGCCTCCTCGTCCTGCGCATAGACCGTGACCAGCAGCTTNNNNTGTGCTTGCCGCCGGCGCGGACCGATTTCTGCGACGAGGCCGCCCGCGGCCAGGGCGCGGCTTCGGCGCCGGTGAAGTAGTTCTTGAACGGCACCATGCCGGCGTTGACGAACAGCAGCGTCGGATCGTTCTGCGGCACCAGCGGCGCGGAGGCGACGATGGCGTGATCCTTCCTCTGGAAATAGTCCAGGAAGTGACCGCGGATCTGGTTCAGGCTCTGCATGGGACGTCAGGCAACTTCTCTTAGACATTGACGCGAGGCCCATGGGCCCGGCCTCGAATTTGGACCCCAGACCTGGGGATGACCGACCGTTTACGAAACTCAGGTGTGACCGCCAAAGGAAAAGGACGCCCAGGCGAACCTGGACGTCCTTACTCTACGATCGGGCGCCCGCGTGGGGGGCGCCGCGGGCCGTTGGCGGGGATGGCCGCGGCAGCCGAGCAAACCTCTCGAGGTTTGCTCAGACAAAGCCAACCTGGCAGCCCAAGGGCTGCCGGGGACGCCCGTCGCGAGAGCCTATTCGTCCCCGGCTTCGGTATCGGGGGCGCCAGCCTCGGGACCGCCGACCAGCAGCTCCTCGACGATGACCGCCTTGGCGCCGCGGACCGCCTTTTCGATGTCGGCGGCGATGTCCGGGTTGGCCTTGAGGAAATCGCGGACATTGTCGCGGCCCTGGCCGATGCGCTGGCTGGCATAGGAGAACCAGGAGCCGGACTTCTCGATGACGCCGGCCTTGACGCCCAGGTCGATGATCTCACCCAGCTTGGAAATGCCCTCGCCGTACATGATGTCGAACTCGACCTCGCGGAACGGCGGGGCGACCTTGTTCTTGACCACCTTCACGCGCACGTTGTTGCCGATGATCTCATCGGCCCGCTTCACCGAACCGGTGCGGCGGATATCCAGGCGCACCGAGGCGTAGAACTTCAGCGCATTGCCGCCGGTGGTGGTCTCGGGCGAGCCGTACATCACGCCGATCTTCATGCGGATCTGGTTGATGAAGATCACCAGGGTCTGGGTCTTGGAGATGGAGCCGGTGAGCTTGCGCAGCGCCTGGCTCATCAGCCGGGCCTGCAGGCCCGGCAGGCTGTCGCCCATCTCGCCTTCGATCTCGGCCCGGGGCGTCAGGGCCGCCACCGAGTCGATGACGATGATGTCCACCGCGCCGGAACGGACCAGGGTGTCGGTGATCTCCAGCGCCTGTTCGCCGGTGTCCGGCTGGGAGACCAGGAGCTCATCCAGATTGACCCCCAGCTTGTGGGCGTAGGAAGGGTCGAGCGCGTGCTCGGCGTCGACGAAGGCCGCGGTGCCGCCCGCCTTCTGGACCTCGGCCACCACGTGGAGCGCGAGCGTCGTCTTGCCGGAGCTCTCCGGCCCGTAGATTTCGACCACGCGGCCCTTGGGCAGGCCGCCGATGCCCAGCGCCATGTCGAGGCCCAGCGAGCCCGTCGACACGCTCTCGATCTCGACGATCTTGCCCTTGTCGCCCAGCCGCATCACCGAGCCCTTGCCGAAGGCCCGGTCGATCTGCGTCAGCGCGGCTTCCAGAGCCCGCTGCTTGTCACCTTCTTCGCGCGCCACGAGTTTCAACGCCGTTGCCATGTCATGATCCCCTTCTATCCCACGATTCCGCCAACCGGGCGGCCAATGCATCGCCGCGGCGGGACTCAGATGTACGTGGTTTGTTCCAGGTTCGCAAGATGTTCTCTTTTTCGCGAACGAGGGGATATAGCCACCGGCCGGATGAGCCGCAGTTTGGGCACTACCTTGAAGGTCCTCAATCGGTTCCAGACATGACACCACCGCCGATCCGAAGACCGGCGGTGCGTCAGCTTCGGATGTGATGCTTAGGCTGCGACCGTCGAACGCCGACGCCGCATCACCCCGCCGACGCCGCCAAAGCCGGCGATCATCAACGCCCAGCTCGCCGGTTCAGGGGCCGCCGACACACCATTCGGAGTAAGTATAGAAGGGTTCAGTAGTATATTTTCGATAAGTATACCATTATTATCTCTAATGTACAGAGAGCCAAAGCCGTAAATTGAAGCTTGATCCGAAACGATACTGTATGATTGCCCAAAATTTGTAGGAAAACCTGTCGTGGATGTATTGGAGAGCATCTCTCCACTAAGAGAAATTGAATCAGCATTTGGTATAGATGAAGAATAGTAATCTAGCGCATAGGCAGATATTTGAGCCTTATCCGATTCACCGGATTGCGGCGCTGGATTGAAACCAATGTGAGATACCCCATACCCACCCGTCGATCCAACCGTAAAAGACACACCATTTATGGTAACGGACCCAATAACCGGATCTGATACTAAAAACGTAGTACCTCCATAAATTTGGTGCACACCGGAGTAAGGGCTATTATTGATACCAAGCGATCCATTTATTGTAAAAACGACCGAAAATGCATCTCCAGATAAGGTTTTTCCTGGAATGCCAAAAAGTCCAAGCGCATCAATTCCGGTAGCGGTACCTTGGAACGTTTCTACGTAGATCGCGGCATTAGCTACGCCGCCGTCGATACAAGCCAATAACCCTATTGCGATGGAAAAATATTTAAAACGAACCATAGATCGCCCCTCCAATCGAATGCCCCGACGTTCAATGGCACACAGATCACTACGATAGAGGAACAACTGAGCCCGCATATTACCCAAATGGGTAACATC
>PLEH01000286.1 GCA_003136395.1 Phenylobacterium sp. | reverse complement strand
GTGCGCACCGCCGCCTCGAGCGTCTCCCGCGCCCGCTTGGGCGTGAGCCCCTGTTCGCGGCGCAGACGCGACCAGGCCTCGAAACTGAGCAGCAGGTCGAGCGCCTCGAACCTCAGCTGGTCGCGCGCCACGGCCGGCGGGAGCTGGGCCTTGAGGATCTCGCGCAGCGCCTTCACCAGGAGGATGTGGTCCACGTCCGAATACTTCGCGCGCCGCTGCAGCAGGCTGGTGGCGCGCAAAAAGGGGCCGACCTTTTCGAAGGCCCAGCCGCGGCGCTCCACCAGTTCGATCACGCGTTCGCGCCAGTCATCGGAGCGGAAGGGCGCCTCGGCCGCCGCGTGCAGTTCGCCCATGATCACCACGGACATCTCGCGGAACAGGCTCTCCATGTCCTGGAAGTGGCGGAAGACGGTGCGCAGGCCCACGTCGGCGCGCTGGGCCACCTGCTCGGCGCTGGGGGCCAGGTCGCCGGCGTGGATGAGCTCCAGCATGGCGGCGACGATCTTGGCGCGATTGTCCTCGCCGCGGCGGCGGCGGCCGTCAGTGGTGCGCGTGACGGCCGGGGCCGGGCTCATGCGAAGAGGCTCGCGAGGCCGGCGGGTTTGAGGATCGCGTCCACCTGGGTCCGCGCGGCCTCGGGCAGGTCGGTGCGGGCCTGCCGGAGCCACCCCAGGCATTTGGCCTGGTAGGGAAAGGGCTGCTGGGTCCAGACTTCGCCGTCCACGAGCGCAGTCACCTCCGCGGCGCCGGCCGCCACCGCCTTGGCGTTGGCCAGCATCACCGGCGGATAGACCCGGCCGATCTCCTTCAGCAGGGCGGCCAGGATCGGGGGCAGGGTGGTTATCGACAGCCAGTCGCCCGCGACCGGCTCCAGGCCCGACTGGTCCTCCATCATCCCCACCCAGGCGGTGACGCGCGGGGCGAGCTTCAGGGTCAGCGCCATGGGTGTCGGGTCGAATTCGGCGAGCTGGGTCAATTGGCCGAACACCGCGAAGTCGCAGGAGCCCGGACGGTCGCCCATCAGGTAGGGAAAGAGCCGCAGGTGATCCTCGAAGGCGGTGATGAAGCGCTTGTAGCTGGCCTCGATCACCGGGCCCGTCGTGGCGTTGGAGCCCACGTAGCGCAGCCGGCCGATCTGCCGTTCGGAGAACATGGCGCCGGCCTTGGCGAGGTCGGCGTCCGGTACGCTGAACCCGCGCCAGCAGGGCAGGATCGCCGCGGCCTTGGCGATGTCGGGCTTATAGGCCCAGCGGTAGTGGAACATGGCCTTGGTCAGCCACTCGTCGGCGTAGTCCTCGATGAGTTCATTGAGGAAGGCCAGCGCCGGGTCCGACGGGATCAGGCTGCGGCCCTGGCGCTCGCGCTCGAAGCGGCGGATCAGCGGCGTGGAGTCGGTCACTGCCTGCAACTCGCCCGTCTCGTCGGGCAGGTAGAAGGTCGGCAGGAGCTGCACCTTCGGCCGGGGCAGGTCGCGCAGCAGGCGATTGCTGGGTAGCATGAACCGGTAGGGGATCCGCCGATAGCGCAGCACGGCCAGCATCTTGCGGGTGTAGGGCGAGCCGGGCGCGCCGGAGAGGGCGATGGAATCGATCATGCGCTGGTTCTCCATCAGGCCGCGTCACGGGTGCGCCGTCAACTTGACGGAGTGTTCATATAGTGACACGCATATTGCCACTATATTCAAAGCTGCAGACCGACAAGTCAATCGAGGGGCATGGCCATGAAGGTTCTCCGGACGCCAGACGAGCGCTTCACCGGTCTCGCCGACTGGCCGTATGAGCCGCGCTACGCCACGGTGATCGATGCGGACGGCACGGCGCTCAGGCTCGCCTATGTGGACGAGGGGCCGGCCGACGCCGCGCCGGTGCTGCTGCTGCACGGCGAGCCCTCCTGGTCCTATCTCTACCGCAAGATCATCGCCGACCTGGTCGCCAAGGGTCATCGGGTCATCGCGCCGGACCTGATCGGCTTCGGACGCTCCGACAAGCCGGCGGCGCGCACCGACTATACCTACGAGCGCCACGTGGCCTGGATGACCAACTGGCTGCTGCAGCTGGAGCTCAGCGACATAACCCTCTTCTGCCAGGACTGGGGCGGGCTGATCGGGCTGCGGCTGGTGGCCGCCCACCCGGACATGTTCGCCGGCGTCGCGATCGGCAACACCGGGCTACCCGTCGGCGCGGGCTGGACGGAGGGCTTCAAGGCCTGGCTCGACTTCAGCCAGGCCGTGCCGCAGATGCCGATCGGGGTGATCGTCAACGGCGGGACCGGCCGCCAGCTCTCGCCCGAGGAGATCGCCGCCTACGACGCCCCGTTCCCGGACGAGAGCTACAAGGAGGGCGCGCGGCAGTTCCCGGTCCTCGTGCCTGTCACCCCGACCCACGCCTCGGTGGAGGAGAACAAGGCCGCCTGGAAAGTGCTGGAGACCTTCGACAAGCCGTTCCTCACCGCCTTCAGCGACGGCGACGCGGTGACCCGCGGCGGGGAGAAAGAGTTCCAGGCCCGCGTGCCCGGCGCCAGGGGCCAGCCGCATGTCACACTGCACGGCGGCCACTTCCTGCAGGAGGACAGCCCCGACGAGATCGCCGCGATCCTGGGCGCCATGATCGCGCGCCGCAGGAACGGCTTCCACTGATGAAGGTGGTCAACGAAGTGATGCCCGACATGGGCCGCGCCATGGCCTTCTTCGGCGGCGCCGAGGACGGACCGTTCGTCATGGTCAATTTGCTGAAGTTCAAGCCGCGGGCCGAATACGCCGACGGGACCGACAGCCATCTCACCGGCGCCCAGGCCTACGCCCGCTACGGCGAGGAGGTGCGCAAGCTGGTCGAGGGGCTGGGCGGGCGCGTGCGCTACTCCGGCGCGGTCAAGGGCCTGCTGCTCGGCGAGGTCGAGGAGCTCTGGGACGCCGTCGCGCTGGCGGAATATCCGTCGCTGGCGGCATTCCGCGAGATGGCCATGTCGTCGGCGATGCACGCCATCGAACATCACCGCAAGGCGGGCCTGGCCGGCCAGCTGAACATCCGGACGAAGCCGGGCGCGGGGTTCCAGGGGTGAGACTCTGACGCTTCGCGGGCTGCCGCGACGTGTCCCAACGGCCCGGGCGCTGGCCTCCCGCCTATGCTCGCAAGCAGACATTCCGAACTTCGGCTTGGGGGGTGGGCAGCGGACATTGGGGCGCCGTGTTCAGGCTCTCGCGCTGGCGGCGGTGGCGACCTGCTCTCGGGCGGGCGCCCCCTCGCGTTGCGGCCTACCTGCGGAGTTGGCCGCGCAGCGCGCCGTTCTTGTACTCGGCATTATGGACGTTGACGTAGTACGCCGAGGGATTGTCCGTCAGGCCCTTGCGCAGGATCGGCCCAGCCTCCACACAGCCGGAGCTTTTGCCGTCGGCCCCCGGGGCCTTGAGAACCGCAAGCGGCGGGCCAGACTCCGCAGGCGGCGCCTGGTGGATATGAGCCACGGTGGCCGGCGCGATGCCCTTTACCTCAAGCTCATAGCAAACCTGTTTCCCGGCGTCGTCGACATGCAGGGTGACCGCACCCGAACCCTTGGGATCGCCGGGCGTCGGCTTCTCGGCCGCGCCGGTGAGCGCCGCCTTGAGCGTGGGGCCAGTCGCCGGAGCCGTGGCCTGGGGCTGGGCTGCGCTCGTAAACCCGGCGGCGGCGAGCGCCAGGACGACTGCGAGCGCCGGCGTCGCGCGCCGGACAGGGCTCTTGATCATGGATGTCTCTCCTTCAGCCGCCCCCGACCTGGGCCATGCGATATGAACTCAGCAGCCGGGGGACATGGATCGATTGGCGGCGCCGAGGAGCGGCATCGGGTCGGCGACAACCAATCATAGGAACCCGCGAACGGCCGCTAAGCAGAAGCCGTCCAAGTCGGCATGACGTCCTCATCGCGCGAACGTCCCAACAAGCTCAGCCTGATCGATGACATGCGGCTGCGCGGCGTCCCATGCGTTCTCGACGTTCGCATCGGCGGGGAGGTCGAGTTGCGCCACGTCCAAGGCGGCGATCTTGAAATGGTAGTGATGGACGCCATGACCACGCGGCGGCTGCGGGCCGTCGTAGCGCGCCTTGCCGAAGTCGTTGACGGCCTGGCGCCGCGTTTCGCCCTCTGCGCCGATGCCTTCGCGAAGCTCGGACTGTCTCGGATTGATCCCGTGGATCGCCCAATGCCGAAAGGTCCCCGAGGGCGCATCCGGATCTTCCACGATCAGAATGAAACTCTTCGCCTCGTGGGGCGGATCGGTCCAACGCAGCGGTGGCGAAGTGTTTTCGCCTTCGCGGGCGTACCTGTCGGGGATCGCGCCGCCGTTCTGGAAGGCCGGGCTATGTAGGGCGAATGTCATTCGCCGCTCCGTCGATCACACTTCGCCCGGCGAATTCCAGGCCATCGGATCGAAATGGGGGCAATCATCAGGTCGCCCCGAGTCCGTAGAGTCCCTTCTCAAGGTGGCTCTGCAGATCAATGTCGTCGGCGAGGATGCCGCCGACGCTCTCATCCCCAAGGGCCGTCGCCTCGGACAGGCCGCGCCGCCAGTCTCCTGCGGCCAACTCGCCTTGGCCGATCCGCATCAGGGCGAAGAGCTCCGATCTCGCAGCAGGTTTCAGACCGCTGATCGCACCGCGAAGCGCCGTCACCGCCGGATCATCGGCGGGCAAGACATCAAATCCACCCGCGCCCATTCGATCCTGCTCGCCCTTGGCCGGATGCGGTTCGCTCACGGTCTCCTCGGGAACGCCGTCAAGCAGCACGTCGCGCGCATCGCGCGCGACCTTTGCGAGTTGAGCGATGAGATGCACACGGGTCGAGGTCATCTCGGTCAGCATGGTATGTCCTTCCACAGCATGGCGGACAGATTGGACGCTCTACGCCGATCTTCCTTGAGGCGGATCAATGATGGCATCTTCGATGACCAATCCGCTCAAGCCGCAAACGGCCTGGGTCGGCGCCTTGGCGCGTGGCGACGGCGATCTGACGTCCGCCGAGCAAGTCGGGGGGGCTTGTTCGTGGGCCGCCCGAAACGGGACCATCCGAAAGCTCGCTTTGGGTCGCGATCTACCCTCGGCACGGCGCTACACAGCGGTCCTCCGACGGCGCGGGTTGTCAGCCGGCGCCAGGCATCAGGTTCGATCCGCTAGAACCCGACCCGCAGCACCGTCCTGAACCCGATGTGGTACTCGCCTGTGTCGGTGGGGCCGGGCTCGCGGGCGGCGGGGCGGTAGCGGTAGCAGTAGTTGGGCGAGCAGAGGAACGAGCCGCCCTTGATCACGTGCTTGCGCTGGCCCGGGTCGCCGGGATCGAAGGCGACGGTCTCGCGCGGGCCCGCCGGGTTGTCGGCCGCCGCGCCGTCGAGGTTGGGCCGGTACCAGTCCTTCGCCCACTCCCAGACATTGCCGGCCATGTCGTAGAGGCCGTAGCCGTTGGGCGCGTAACAGCCGACGGGCGCGGCCTGGGCCCGGTAGCCATCGGTTCCTGAATCCAGCACCGGGAAGATCCCCTGCCAGACGTTGGCCTGCGGGTGGGCGTCGTCGAGCGGCTGGTCGCCCCAGACGAAGCGGGTGGCGCCCCGGCCGCCTTGCGCGGCGAACTCCCACTCGGCCTCGGTGGGGAGATCCCGGCCGAGCCAGCGGGCATAGGCCATGGCGTCGTCCCAGCCGATCTGCACCACGGGGAGCGCATCCTTGCCGGCGATGGAGGAGCCGGGCCCCCCGGGGTGTTTCCAGTCCGCGCCCCGGACCACGCGCCACCATTGGCCGGGATCATTTCCGGCGGCGTGGTCGGAGCCGGCGAAGACGATGCCGGAGGGCTTCAGCTGGTCGCCGGCGAGCCCGGGATAGGCCTTCGGGTCCAGCGGCCGCTCGGCGAGCGTCACATAGCCGGCGGCCTTCACGAAGCGGGCGAAGTCGGCGTTGGTGACCTCGGTCCGGTCGATCCAGAACGAGCCCACCTTGGTGGCGCGCTCAGGGCCTTCCTCGGGCCGCATGGCGCGCGCGCCCATGGGAAAATTCCCGCCCTTGATCAGCACCATGCCGGCGGTTCCGGGCGCGTGCTGGGCGGGCGGCCGGTCGGTCAGGCAGGCGGCGCGCGCCACGGTCGTGGCGGCCGGCTTCGGTCCGCAGGCGCTGAGCGCCAGGGCCGCCAGGACAACGGCGAAGGCGGCCCTCACGTCCGCCGCGGCCGGAGCGACAGGATGAGGAAGATCGCCGCCAGCACGACGGTGACCGGGCTCGCGAAATGCTCCGGCGGATGGTGGCCGGAGGCCGGCGGCTTGAGCACCCAGCCCTGCAGGGTCATCAGCCCGCGCTCGACGATCACCAGGGCGAGGAACAACGGCGTCAGCGGCCGGTAGCGCATGGCCACCGCCAGCATGCCGAGGCCAAGCGCCAGCTGGGTCGCCCCCTCCCAGGCGAAGACGCCGATCACCAGGCTGCGCTGGGCGCCGAGGTCGAGGCCGGCGATCCCTTCCGCGCCGCCGCTGGGGGCGAAGCTGTGGATCAGGCCCGGGATCAGGGTCAGGACGGCCGCGAGTGCGAGGAACCAGGCGGCGGACCGCGCGCCCAGATACTGGCCGTTGGTCGAAGGCGGCAGGAAGCTCATCGCGGGCGCCTCTCCGGTCAGTTGTCCCACATGATGTACTCTTCGCCCTTCTTCTGCGGCACGCCGCTCGGATGGTCGACGAACACCGCGCCCTGCAGCAGGGAGGGCCACATGGGCCTGACGCTCTGGCGGTCCTGCGCGGCGATCAGGGCCAGCATGGCCTTGGCGCGATCGGGCTGAACCCGCGACAGCTCGTGCTGTTCGGTGGGGTCGGTGGAGAGGTCATAGAGCCAGACCTTGTGCTGGGACTCGCTCGACTGCAGCTTCCAGTCGCCGTCCAGCACCACCTTGTACTGACCTGAGCGCCAGAACAGCGTCTGGTGCGGCCGGCCGGTCGCCTTGCCCTGCAGGTAGGGCAGAAGGTCGACGCCGTCGATCACCCGGTCCTTCGGAACCTGGGCGCCGGCGGCGGCCGCGGCGGTGGCGAAGATGTCGATGTGGCCGACCGGATAGTCATAGCGCGAGCCCGGCGCGATCCGGCCCGGCCAGCGCATGAAGAAGGGCGCGTGGATGCCGCCCTCGAAGAAGGTCGACTTCCAGCCGCGGTAGGGCTTGTTGATCTCCGGCAGGCCGATGTAGCCGGCGCCGCCGTTGTCGCTGGTGAAGATCACCAGCGTGTTCTGGTCGAGGCCCTCGTCCTTCAGGGTCTGCAGGATCCTGCCCACGTTGCGGTCGAGGTTGCGCACCATGGCGGCGTAGACCCGCAGGCGATGGTCCTTGATCCCAGGCAGCGCGTCGTAATCCGCCCTGGTCGCCTGCAGCGGCGTGTGGATGGCGTTGGGCGCGAAGTACATGAAGAACGGCCGGTTCCGGTTGGCCTTGATCGCGGCTGCCGCCTGGTCGGTCAGGTAGTCGGTCATGTAGCCCTTGGGGGCGAACTCCGGCGAGCCGTTGAACTGCACTTCGTAGGGCAGGTTCGGCCACAGGAAGCGGTCGATCGGGTCCCAGGGCTGCTTGGAATTCTCCACGTCCGGCGCATGCTCGGGCCGGTACATCGAGGCGCCGGCGATGAAGCCCAGGCTCTCGTCGAAGCCCTGGTCCTCGGGGCGCGATCCCTTCGTCCCGCCCAGGTGCCACTTGCCGAAGTGGAGCGTGTGATAGCCCTGGGTCTTCAGGACCTCGGCGATGGTGATCTCGCTCGACGGCACAGCCAGGCGGTTGACGGCTTCCGGCGAGGACGAATTGGTCCCGGGCGGCATGTCCTTCAGGCGGTCCTTGAAGAACTTCGGCTTGGCGAAGGCGCCGGGCTCGGCCTCGGTGCCGACCATCTTCTCGAAGGCGACAGGCGCGGGCGTGAACTCGAAGCCGAAGCGGGTGGGATAGCGGCCGGTCATGATCGCCGCGCGCGAGGGCGCGCAGGTGGCGTTGCCGGCGTAGCCGTTGGCGAAGGCGACGCCCTGGCGGCCGATGGAATCGATGTTGGGGGTGGGCACGGCGCCGCGCGCCACGCCGCCGCCGTTGAAGGTGATGTCGTTGTAGCCCATGTCGTCGGCCAGGATGAACACCACGTTGGGCGGTCGGCGCCCGGCCGGCGCCGTGGCCGGCCCCTGGTCCCAGGACACCGGATGGTTGGGCGCCACGTGCGGCATCCGGGCGTGGGCGATCATGGCGAAGATCGTCGCCTTGTTGGCCGCCGCGACGCCCAGGGCTACCACGATGACCAGCACGACCGCGCCCAGCCAGGTCCAGAGTCTCATGACCGTCTCCCGTTCGCGCGCAACGCTATATATTGGCACTAGACGTGTCGATATATTTCGCAGGGCCGCACCGGCGTCACGCCGTCGCCACCGGCGAACTCATCTTAGTGTTGGCTCTGCAATCGCAGGGACGCTAACTCCCGCCATCATGTGACTCGCAGGCCCCGGGCTGTGCGGTGTGGATGGGGGATTTTCGGATGAAATCAGCACTGTTTGCCGGCATCGCCCTGGCCCTGGTCTGGCAGGGCGCGGGCCTGGCCCAGAGCGCCCCGCATGTCACCACGCCCAAGGAAGCGCTGAACGGATCGGAGCCCGGCGACGACTACTTCCTGGCCAACTACGACCAGACCACCGCCTACTGGAAGAAGCTGGCCTCGGAGTCCGACCGCATGAAGCTGGTCAGCCTCGGCAAGTCCGTCGAGGGCCGCGACATCTGGATGGCGATCGTCTCCTCGCCCGAGAACCTCAAGAACCTCGAGCGTTACCGCGACATCGACCGGCGCCTGGCTCTGGCCAAGGGCCTGAGCGACGCCGAGGCCCATGCGCTCGCCCGCGAGGGCAAGGCCATGGTCTGGATCGACGGCGGCCTGCACGCCAGCGAAGTGTCCTCCGCCCAGAGCCAGATCCAGATCGTCTACGAGATGCTGTCGAGGACCGACCCGGAGACGATGCGTCTGCTGAACGACGACATCACCCTCTTCGTCCTGCCCAACCCGGACGGGCAGCAGCTGGTCGCCGACTGGTACATGCGAAAGGCCGATCCAAAGGCGCGCAGCCTCGCCGACCTGCCGGTGCTCTACCAGCGCTACGTCGGGCACGACAACAACCGCGAATACTACATGTCGGACATGCCCGAGACGACGGCGATCAACCGGGCCATGTTCAAGGACTGGTTCCCGCAGATCGTCTACAACGAGCACCAGACCGGCCCGCTGGGCGCGGTGGTGTTCATCCCTCCCTTCCGCAACCCGTCCAACTACCACTTCGACCCGCTGGTGCTGAGCGAACTCGATGGCGTCAGCGCGGCGATGCATTCACGCCTGATCGCCGAGGACAAGCCGGGCTCGGCGGAGCGCTCGGCGGCGCCCTATTCCACCTGGTTCAACGGCGGCCTGCGGACCACCGGCTACTTCCACAATGTGGTGGGGATCCTGACCGAGATCATCGGCAGCCCGACGCCGATGCAGCTGCCCTTCGTGCCGGCCCGCCAGCTTTCCAACCAGGACGAACTCTATCCGGTCCCGCCGCAAACTTGGCATTTCAGACAGACCGTCGAATACGTGAAGACCATGAACCGCGCGGTCATGGACTACGCCTCCAAGAACCGCGAGGACCTGCTCTACAACCGCTACCTGATGGGGCGGAATTCCCTGAAGCGTGGGTCGCAGGACGCCTGGACCGTGACGCCGAAACGGGTGAGCGCCGTGCAGGAGGCGGCCAAGGCCAACGCCGGGGCGACGGCGACCCGCAGCGGCGACGGCCTGGCCGGCAACGGCGACTTCTCCGCCATCGTCGACCCGAAGCTCTACGACAGCGTGCTGCACGATCCGGCGCAGCGCGATCCGCGCGGCTACATCCTGCCGCTGGACCAGCCGGACCTGCCCACCACGGTCAAGTTCCTGAACGCGCTGATCAAGTCGGGCGTGGTGGTCGACAAGGCCACGGCCCCCTTCACTGTGAAGGGCAAGACCTATCCGGCCGGGACCTACGTCGTCATGTGCGACCAGGCCTACCGCCCGCACGTGCTCGACATGTTCGAGCCGCAGGACCACCCGCAGGACTTCGAATATCCCGGCGGCCCGCCGATCCGGCCCTATGACATCACCGGCTACACGCTGGCCTTCCAGATGGGGGTGAAGTTCGACCGCGTCCTCGACGGCTTCTCAGGGCCGTTCCAGGCGGTCACCGAGGTGATGGCCCCGCCGCCCGGCAAGGTGGTGGGCTCCGGCGGGGCGGGCTGGCTGCTCGACCACCGGGTCAACAACAGCTTCACGCTGACCAACCGGCTGCAGAAGGCCGGCGTGCCGGTCGCCTGGCTGAAGACGCCGGTGAGCGCCGGCGGCCAGACCTTCGGACCCGGCGCGGTCTGGGTTCCGGCCACCGGGCCGGCGCGCGCCATCGTCCAGAAGTCCGTCGTCGACCTCGGCGTCAACGCCTACGCCATGGGCTCGGCGCCCAAGAGTGAGAAGCTGGCCCTGAAGACCCCGCGCATCGGCATCGTCGACACCTATGGCGGCCTGATCACGTCGGGCTGGATGCAGTGGGTCGTGGAGCAGTTCGAGTTCCCCTACAGCCTCGTCTATGCGCCCGAGCTCGACGCCGGGAACCTCAACGCCAAATATGACGTCCTGCTGTTCGTCGACGGCGCGATCCCGGGCGGCGAGGGCCGCTACGGCGGCGGCGGGCGCGGCGGCGGACTGCCGAAGGCTGAAGAGGTGCCGGAGAAGTACCGCAAGATGCTGGGCCGGATCACCCAGGCCACCACGCTGCCGCAGGTGAAGGCCTTCGTGCAGAACGGCGGCACGGCGGTGGCCATCGGCGGCTCGACGCGGCTCGGGGAATACCTCGGCCTGACCGAGAACCCGCTGGTGCAACCGGGCAAGGACGGCAAGACCCAACCCCTGCCGTCCTCGAAGTTCTACATCCCCGGCTCCATCGTCCTGGGCAAGGTCGATAACAAGGACCCGCTGGGCTACGGCTTCGGCGACACGGTGGACCTGTTCTTCGACTCCAGCCCGGTCTTCAAGCTCAAGGCCGGCGACGCCAAGCCGGTGTCCTGGTTCGAGGGCGCCGACCCGTTGCTCAGCGGCTGGGCCTGGGGCCAGAAGGCGCTCGACGGAACCACCAGCATCGTCGACGCCAGCTTTGGCTCGGGCAAGGTGTTCCTGCTGGGCCCGGAGGTGGCCATGCGCGGCCAGGCCTACGGCTCTTTCAAGTTCGTCTTCAACGCGCTCGAGTACGGCCCCGCGGTCGGCGGCAAGCCGGCCGCGCGCCGCGGCGACTGAATGCGGGCGCCTGGCGCTTCAAGCTGCGCCCCAGCCCGACGAAGCCGCGCGGGGAGGCTAAGGTTCGCGCTCATTCATTCCGGAGGCTTCCCGTGATCCGATCCGTAGTCCTGGGGGCTCTTGCGGCCTTGAGCGTCGCCGCACCCGCCGTGGCGGCGGACGGCGACTGGGTCTCGTCCAACCCCCAGGCGGCCGGCATGGACCCGGTGGCGGTGCAGGCCGCGCTGGACTGGGCCGGGGCGCACAACTCCACCGGCGTGGTCATCCTGCGCGGCGGCAAGCTGGTGGCCGAGCAGTACTGGCAGGGCTGGGACAAGGAGAAGGCCGACAACATCTATTCAGCCAGCAAGTCCGTCACATCGACCCTGGTGGCGCTGGCCATCCAGGATGGCTTCATCAAGAATGTCGACGAGAGCGCCGCGGACTTCGTGCCCGCCTGGAAGGGCACGCCCAAGGCCGCCATCACCCTCCGCCACATGCTCAGCATGACGAGCGGCCTGAGGGTCATCCCGGCCGGCGGACCGAAGCCCGGCGACGACCTTTTCACGGAAACCGCGGCCC
>PLEH01000278.1:19075-42451 GCA_003136395.1 Phenylobacterium sp. | reverse complement strand
TACACAGCAGCGTGGCGAACGGGATCGCGCCGACGACCAGCAGAGCGCCAATTGCCGCTGTGGATGAGACGGATTTCATTTGATGTTCTCCATCGCAATCCAGGCGAACGTCGGGTCGCGATAGAAGTCATAACCCGCTCACCTTGGTTAGGTTGCTCTAGGGCTGGAGTTTCCAGCGGATACGATGCGACCGCGGAGCAAATGGCCCGCACGCACGCTGAGGAGGTCGTACCCAAGCCGTAGCAATTGCTCGCCGCTTACGTCCGCCTCGGTCGAAAGCGGAACTTGGTTCCCGGCCTGAAAGCAGACCTTCCAAACCTGCGCTATGAGTCACCAGCAGATCACCCACCATTCTTTGACGCCCTACATTGAGCGCCGACGGCGACAATGGTGCGCCGTCACGCCTTTGCGTGGTTCCTCCCGTCGAAGTTTCCGGTGCGTCCACATCGGCGGATCCTTGACGGCCGCGCTCCGATGTTCTACATTTGTTCTCAATGACCGCTGCCGATCCACGCTCCGACATGCTGTTCGAGTTGAGCCAGTGCGCCTACCGGCTGGGCCTCGCCTTTGGCCAGGAGGCGGAGCGCGCGGAGGATGCGGCGCACAGGCTCGAATACTTCCGGCTGTTCGACCGCTGCTTCTTCGCCGTGCGGGTGGCCACCGCGCTGGAACTGCGCCTGCGGCGCACGACGGCGACGGCGCCGGGCGAAGCGTTCGTGGAGCGGGAAGAAGACCTGGATGACCGCGCCGACCCGCTGGAGAGCGAACGGCCCGAGCGCCACGAGGACGCCGACCGCGAGCGGGAGCGCGAGGCCGAGCCCGCCAGCCTGCCGGTTCTGCTGCGCACCCTGGACGGGGTCGCCGCCGACGCCGCGGCGCTGCCCGGGCCGGAGCCGGCGGCCCTGCCGACATTGCGCGAACTCCTGGCGCACGTGGCTCCGGACCCGCCTCCGACGCCGCCCCCGACACGGCCCAGAACGGACCTGCGCGCCAGGCTCGCCGGGTCTGGCGCCGCCGTGACGCTTCAGCTGGCGCCGAGGCCCCCAGGTCTTTCGGGCGGGAGTCCCGGCGGGCTTGCCGTGCGCCGCGCGACGGGACCGCCGCGGCGCTGAGCTCCACCCGCGTCGGTGCCCATTCGCATCGCGAGACAATCCCCCTGACGGGACCCCCACGCCCGGCAGCGCGCCCGCATGCGCCGCGCCCTTCCTTTCCCGCGCAGCGGGAGAGGTGGAGAGGGAGAGCCTCAGGCTGTGAGTCATGGGCGGAAGCGGCGAGCGCCGAGCTTGAGGCCCGCCCTTCCCACCATCCGCTCTTCGCCCGGCTTCGCCGGGCTCGGCGTACGGTCCCCTCTTCCCGCGGCGCGGGAAGGGAAGAACACCGGTCCAGGTTTGCCTCTCACGCTGGGTTATGGTTGTTCACCTACGAGACCGCGCGGGCGGAAGACTCGCGTGAGAGCATAGGAGAAACGACCATGTCCGAGGCCCCGTTGCCGGCCGGCTGGCCCGCCATGACCATCGCGCAGGCCCACGCTATCCTGAGCGGGCCGGGCATGCCGACCGAGGTCGCCGAGGTCGAGCTCCGGGGCGTCAAGACCAGGGTCTGGAAGAACCTGCCGCCGTCTCTGCGCTCGGTGGTCGAGGCCTCCCGCGCCCATGGCGAGCGCATCTTCCTGGTCTACGAAGACGAGCGGGTGAGCTTCGAGGCATTCCACCGCGCCGTCGCCGCGCTCGCCGCCGAGCTCGCCGCCCAGGGCGTGGTCAAGGGCGACCGGGTCGCGGTGGTCATGCGCAATATCCCGGAATGGGTGGTGGCCTTCTACGCCGCGGCCTCGCTTGGGGCGGTTGTGACGCCGCTGAACGCCTGGTGGACCGGTCCCGAGCTGGAATATGGCCTGACCGATTCCGGGTCCAAGGTCCTGCTGGTGGACCGCGAGCGCTTCGAGCGCATAACCGAGCACCTGCCCAGTTGCCCGGACCTGGTCCGCGTCTACGTCACCCGCGAGCGTGACGAGATCGCCCATCCGCTGGTCACCCGGCTGGAGGACGTGATCGGCGCGCCCGAGACCTGGAAGGACCTCCCCGACACAACTCTGCCCACCGTCGAGATCGCGCCCGACGACGACGCGACGATCTTCTACACCTCCGGCACCACGGGAAAGCCCAAGGGCGCGCTCGGCACCCAGCGCGGGGTGAACTCCAACATCATGGCCGCCATCTGCGGCGGGGCGCGCTCGTTCCTGCGCCGTGGCGAGACGCCGCCCGCGCCGGACCCGGACGCTCCACAGCGCAGCTCGCTGATCTCGGTGCCGTTCTTCCACGTGACCGGCTGTTTCGCCGTGCTCAACGTCAGCCTGTTCGGCGGGGCCAAGCTGGTGATGATGCGCAAGTGGGACGCCATCCGCGCCTTTGAGCTGATCGAGCGCGAGAAGATCCAGTCGGCGGGCGGGGTGCCGACCATCGCCTGGCAGCTCATCGAGCACCCGGCGCGCAAGAACTACGACCTGTCGTCGCTGGAGGCGGTGGCCTATGGGGGCGCGCCCTCGGCCAAGGAACTGGTCCAGGCGCTGCGCGAGACCTTCCCCAAGTCCATGCCCGGCCAGGGCTGGGGCATGACCGAGACCTGCGCCACGGTGACCAGCAATGGCGCCGAGGACTATTGGAACCGGCCGGAGAGCTGCGGCGTGGCGGTGCCGGTCTCCGAGCTGCAGATCCGCGATCCTGTCGACGGCGTCACCGTCCTGCCGCCCAATACGGTGGGCGAGCTGTGGTCCAACGGGCCGCAGGTGGTAAAGGGCTACTGGAACAAGCCCGAAGCCACGGCCCAGACCTTCGTCGACGGCTGGGTGCGCACCGGCGATCTGGCCAAGGTCGACGACGAGGGGTTCTGCTACATCATCGACCGGGCCAAGGACATGCTGATCCGGGGCGGCGAGAACATCTACTGCATCGAAGTCGAGAACGCGCTCTACGATCACCCCGCGGTGATGGACGCCGCGGTGGTCGGCATCCCGCACCGCACGCTGGGCGAGGAGCCGGGCGCCGTGGTGACGCTCAAGTCCGGCGCGCATGCCAGCGAGGACGAGCTGCGCGCCCACGTGGCCGAGCGCCTGGCGGCCTTCAAGGTGCCGGTGGCGGTGAAGTTCTGGCACGAGGTGCTGCCGCGCAACGCCAACGGCAAGATCATGAAGAACGAGCTGAAGACGCTGTTCGAGGGCTAGTGTGCTGGATTTGAAGTTCGCCTCATCCAGGACCAAGCTGCGAGCGAACTTCAAATCCAAAGAAGCACACTAGAAACATAGACTTCCTAGTGTCCTCATCGATTCCGAAGTTCGTCCGACGCCCGCCGCAAGCGCATGCGAACTTCGGAATCGGGACACTAGAGCGTCTGATCAGTCGGCGCCGCTCTTGGCTTTTCCGGCCTTCGCCGCCTCCTTCTCCTGGCGGCGCGCGCCGGCCAGGATGGCGGGCAGGGCGTAGTTGCCCTCATGGCAGGCGTACTCGTAGACGATGCCGTGCAGCGGGAAGAACTCGTACTCGCCGCCCCAGGGCTTCGCCCAGACGCCGGGGTCCTCGACCTGGAAGCGGTACTTGACGCGGGTGGGCGAGACCCGGGTGAACCACTCGGTGACCTTCAGGTCCTTCCAGGCGCCGTAGAAGTTCTCCGGCTGCGGCAGGTTGGTGGTCTCCACGACCAGCGCGTTGCCCTCGTAGTGGCCGATGGAGTCGCCCAGGCGCGGGCGCAGGCCATCGGTCCGATGGGGCCCGTTCAGCCGCACGATGCGCGCATCGTGGATCCCCTCGGCCACGATCACGGCGGCGTCGCGCGTCTGCAGGATCTGGTAGTTGTTGTTGTAGTAGCCATTGGGCAGCATCGGCGGCGGCGCGTTGCGCGCGAAGGTGATGCAGCGCTCGCCCTCCGGCCGCATTTCGTAGCTGTCGAACGAGCCCAGGTAGCCGGTGGCGCCCTCATCGACCGTGTAGTTGAATCGGCCCGCCGACTTGCCATCCTTGCGCGGCGGGATCTGGCCGTCGGGCGTGGTCACGATCGAGGTGCGGAACTGACCATTGACCTCGAGGATGTGGTTGCCGGGGTCGAGCCAGAAGACGTTGTAGCCGCCCACGTCGCCGCCCGCGAACTCGAAGTCGGGGCGCACGGCGAACAGCTTGGCGTCCTTGGCCTTGTCCTCGGCGCTGCCGGGCAGGTGGTTCGGGTCCGTCGTCTCGTCGCGCTGCGCCAGGGCGGCGGCAAAGGTCTTCTCCATGGTCTTGACCTGCGCCGCCGGCAGCGTGGGCTGAGGGGTGAGCCTCAGGTTTCGGGTCAGCGGCGTCATCGTCGCGCTGCTCCAGAAGCCGGAGAGGTCGGGCTGACCCATGGCGTTGCGCGGGGCCTTCCAGCCGGTCGTTTCCAGGGTCGGATCGGTTGGCGCCGCCGGCCCAGGGGCCGCCATGGCCGTGGCGGCGAAGAGCGCCGTTCCAAGCGTCAAGATCATCGCGCCGCGCATATCCGAAGCCTCCCATTCGCGGCTTCGAGGGCGCATTGGGGCCTTGAGCCCAGCGCCGTATTGGCCGCCTTAAGGGGACTCCATCACAGTCCGGCGGCGGGCTCAACACTCGCGGCGAGGCAAGGCCGGTTGACCGCGCCCCGCGCGCTACGTCTTCTGCGCAGATGAAGACGCGCGCCGACCTGTTGCTGGTCGCTCGGGGGTTCTGCGAGAGCCGGGCCAAGGCCCGCGCGGCGATCGAGGCGGGCGGCGTCACCGCCGGCGGCCGTCCCGTCGCCAGGCCCTCCGATCTCCTCGCCAATGACGCAGCACTGGTGGTGACGCCGGCGCATCCCTGGGTCGGGCGCGGCGCGCTGAAACTGGAGCATGCGCTGGTGACCTGGCCGATCCAGGTCGAGGGCCGCGTGGTCTTGGACGTGGGCGCCTCCACCGGCGGCTTCACCGAGGTCTGCCTGGCGGCGGGCGCGGCCCGGGTCTATGCGGTCGACGTCGGGCGCGGTCAGCTCCACGCCAGCCTCACCGGCGATCCCCGGGTCGTGATCCTCGAGGGCGTCGATGCGCGAAACCTGACGGCGACGGAGGTCCCGGAATCGCCGCAGCTGGTGGTCTGCGATGTCAGCTTCATCGGCCTCGCCAAGGCCCTGCCGGCGGCCTTGGCCCTGGCGGCTCAGGGCGCGGACCTCGTCGCCCTGGTCAAGCCTCAGTTCGAGGTTGGGCCTGAGCGCGTGGGGAAAGGCGGCTTGGTCAGGGACGCGGCGGCGCGGGCCACGGCCCTGGCGGACGTGAAGGCGTTCCTGGAAGCCGTCGGCTGGGCGATCGTCGGGCAGACCGACAGCCCCATCGAAGGCGGCGACGGGAACCGCGAGTACTTGCTTTGGGCGACGAAGGCCTAGGCAAAGAAATGGCCGCCCGCGGCAATGCGGGCGGCCAGGATGGTCTGGCGACAGACCAGACTTAGTCGACGATGTGGTAGCGGCCGCGGCGGTCGGGGCAGACCCGCACGAAGCGTTGATCGACCCGGCCATCTGGGAGGTAGACGGGGCTCTCGGCCAGGGTGCAGCCGTCCGGACCCATGCGGTCCTCGTCCACGCGGAAGCGCATGCCGTGGCGGCCATAAACCCAGACCGCGTCACGCTCGTAGGCCGGCGGCGGGGGCGGAGCGTAGTAGGCATCGCCATAGGCGGGCGGCGGCGGAGATTCAGGTTGGTAGTAGGCCGAGGGGCCGGGCGGCGGCGGGGGCGGCGCCTCGTCGTACTGGCGCGGCGGGGGCGGCGGCGCTGAGCCGCAAGCGGCGGTCGAGTGGCCGATGGAAGCGCCCGCGATCGCGCCGATAACCCCGCCCAGCAGCGATCCGTCGCGGCGGTGGCCGTTGGCGGCGAACTGCGAACCCAGGACCGCGCCGCCGGCCGCGCCGAGGAAACCGCCGGTCACGCCGCGGTTGTTGGCCTCGCGCTGGCAAGGGTCGTAGCCATAGGGTTGGGCCGAGGCGGTCGAGGCGGCGGCGAGGGCCAAAAGGCCGGCCGCGGCGGCCAGGGCGCCCTTGGCGAAGGTGGCAGACTTGGTCATGGGTATCCCTCTCTCGAAATTCGCAGCCACTGTGCGGTGGCTTCGGGCATCGTTATGGCCAAGCCAAGCTGAACGGATTTTGAGCGATCCGTTCATCTTCGTTCATCTTGCTGACCGCTCTCGCGCGAGGACGCCGTTCCAACCATGAAGCCTGTGCGACGACACCGCTCCGCCCAGCGGACCCAGGGTCGCCCCACGCGCCCGTCAGGACCTCCGGCGGAGCTGACCATCGAGGCGGTCGGCGGGGAGGGCGACGGCGTGGCCGCTGGGCCAGCCTTCGTACCCTTCACCCTGCCGGGCGAGCGGGTGCTGGCGATGGGCGGCGGCGAGCGGCGGGAGCTCGTCGAAGTGCTGACGCCCAGTGCGGACCGGATCGAGCCCGTCTGCCCGCATTTCGGGACCTGCGGCGGCTGCGCCCTGCAGCATTGGGCCCATGAGCCCTACCTGGCCTGGAAGGTCGAGCGGCTGGCCGGGACGCTCTCGCGCCAGCAGATCGAGACCGAGATCCTCACCCCCTTCACCGCCGGGCCGGCCACCCGCCGCCGCGTGGCGCTGCACGCCCGCCGCGGGACCCGCGACGCCGCCAAGCTCGGCTACAAGTCCCGCAAGTCGTGGGATCTGGTGGACATCGCCGTCTGCCCGATCTCCGACCCGGCCATCCAGGCTGCGATCCCGGCCCTGAAGCGGCTGGCCGCCCCGCTCTTCGAGCACCCGAAGTCCGCGCCGACCCTGCACGTGACGCTTACGCAGAGCGGCCTCGACATCGACATCTCCGGCGTCGAGCGCAAGTCCGGCGGCCTGTCCGCGGACGCCCGCGTGCAGCTCGCCGAGCGGGCGGCGGAGCCCGACTTCGCGCGGGTGACCATCGACGGGGAGGTGGCCTACCAGGCCCGCGCGCCCCAGGTCCGCCTCGGTCAGGCCCTGGTCAGCCTGCCGCCCGCCGCCTTCCTGCAGGCCACGCCCCAGGCTGAGGCCGCCATGGCCGCCTTCGTGGGCGAGCAGGCCGCCGGCGCCGCCCGCATCGCCGACCTATTCTGCGGCGTCGGGACGTTCACCTTCAGGTTGGCGCAGATCGCCCAGGTCTATGCCGCCGACGCCTCGTCCGAGGCCATCCGAGCCTTGAGCGGAGCGTTGGCCGCCGTCCCCGGTCTGCATGGCGTCACCGCCGAGGCCCGCAACCTGGTCCGGCGGCCCATGCTGGCCGAAGAGCTGAAGAAGACCGACGTCGCCGTCTTCGACCCGCCCCGGGCCGGCGCCGCCGAACAGACCGCCGAGCTGGCCCGATCGTCGCTCGCCCGCGTCATCGCCGTCTCCTGCAACCCCGCCACCTTCGCCCGCGACGCCCGCACCTTGATCGACGCGGGGTTTTCTCTGGAACGTGTGCTGCCCGTCGACCAGTTCCTCTGGTCGCCGCATATCGAACTGGTTGGAGTTTTTGGTCGTTAGAGTTCCTCACCCGCTTCAGCGGGGGAGGAACTGAGTCGACGGCCCCCATCGTTTCCTCTCCTTCATGACCCAAACAGGTCGATCTGATCCCCCGCCCTGGGTGGGACGCGGAACGCGGCGAGGTCGAGCGGCGGCAGCTTTTCGCCCATGCCGTAGCGGCGTTTCGCGGCGGCGAAGCGCCTGGACATGAGCGCCGCGATAGGGCCTTCGCCCTTCATGCGCTTGCCCCACTGGCTGTCATAGGTCTTGCCGCCGCGGATCTGGCGGACCAGGGACATGACGCGGCTGGCGCGGTCCGGATGGTCGGTGGCGAGCCACTCCTGGAAGAGGTCGGCGATCTCCAGGGGTAGGCGCAGCGCCACATAACCCGCGCCCTGGGCGCCAACAGCGGCGGCGCGCTCCAGCACGGCCTCCATCTCGTGGTCGTTTAGGCCGGGGATGCAGGGGGCGAACATGACGACGGTGGGCACGCCGGCGTCCGCCAGCCGCTTCACGGCGCCCATCCGCTTATCCGGCGTGGCGGCGCGGGGCTCCATGGAACGGGCGAGCTTGCGGTCCAGGGTGGTGATGGAGACCGCCGCGCGGACCAGGTTCCGCTCCGCCATCGGCGCGATCAGGTCGAGGTCGCGCAGGATCAGGCCGGACTTGGTGATGATCGAGAAGGGATGGTTGAAGCGGGACAGCACCTCGATCACCTGGCGGGTGATGCGCAGGCGCCGTTCCTGCGGCTGGTAAGGGTCGGTGTTGCCGCCGATGTGGATGACTTCGGGAATGTAGCTCGGCTTGCTCAACTCCCGCTCCAGAAGCCGCGCGGCCTCGGGCTTGAAGAACAGCTTGGATTCGAAGTCGAGGCCGGGAGACAGGCCCATGTAGGCGTGCGCCGGGCGGGCGTAGCAGTAGATGCAGCCGTGCTCGCAGCCGCGGTAGGGGTTGATCGAGGCGGAGAAGCCCACGTCGGGGCTGTCGTTCCGCGTGATGATCACCTTGGCCTTCTCGGGCGTGACCGTGGTGACGAGCTGGACCGGCTCGACATCCTCGCTCGTCCAGCCGTCGTCGAAGGCCTCGCGGGTGGCGGATTCAAAGCGCCCGCTGGCGTTGGTCCGGGCGCCGCGACCCCGGACGATCTGAAGCTGCTGGGTGAAGGTGTCCACGCACGGACGCTATCCGTATAGCCAGAACAAAACAAGAACTACTAGGCAGTATAGACCGGCTTCATCCCCGGGTAAGGCCAGCGCACCTTGAGAATCCTGCCAAGCCCGGAGGAGGTGATCCACGCGTCGCGCATGTCGGCCCCGCCGAGCGCCAGATTGGTGGTCATGGGATCGGCGAACTGGATGAACTCGGTGGCGCCGGCCGGGTCGATGATGCTGATCCCGCCGACGATCAGGGTGCAGACCGCCACCTTTCCGTCCGCCAGCACCTTCAGGCTGTCGGCGGTGGAGCGGTCGCGGAGCGGCGCGTGGACGGCGCCCGGATAGGAGGTGCTGGGGCCCAGCACGCCCGGGCCGGCGATGTCGAAGGTGAGCAGCTGGCGGCCTTCGCTGATGTGCAGCTGCTTGCCGTCGGGCGACAGGCCGATGCCGTTGGGGCCGTTCATGCCGCCCTTGACCTGCTTGATGCCCTTGCCGTCGGGCAGGGCGTAATAGATGCCCGCATCGCCCCTGATGTGGCCAAGGTCGCTGACCCACATGCCGCCATGGCGGTCGAAAACCAGGTCGTCGGGGGCCACCAGCCGCTTGCCGTCGCAGCTGTCGTAGAGGGTGACCGCCTTGCCGGTCTTCAGGTCCACGCGTTGGATGGAGCCGCCGACAAAGTCGGGCGGGGCGGCGCCGGGGAAGTTGAACTCTCCGCGTTTGACGAAGGAGAACCGGCCGCCGTCATTGGCGACGTAGAGCGCCTTGTCCGGGCCGATGGCGAGGCCATTGGGCCCGCCGTCCAGCTGGGCGACCAGGGAGACCATCCCGTCGGGCTTCAGGCGGCTGACCTGCTTGGCCTCGATCTGCACGAACAGCACCGAGCCATCCTTCATGACCACCGGCGCCTCGGGGAAGTGGAGGCCCTCGGCGGCGACGGTGCTGGCGAGCGTCGGCGGCGGGAAGGTGATCGGGGCGGGCGGGGCCCGCGGCGCCGCCGGCGCCGGCGTCTGGGCGCGGGCGAGGCCCGACAAGGCTAGAAGCGGCGCGGCGGCGATCAGCGTGCGGCGGTCCATCTTGTTTCCCCCAGGGTGTTCTTGCTTTGCCTCAGCGTCCGACATCCCGCGCCGCCTGTCGACGGTTGACCTTCACGGCGGCGCACCGCTTTCTGCGCCCATGCTGACCGTGATCGTAGAGACGGCCGACGCCGGGGACCGGCTGCCGGCGCTGCTGGCGGCGCTGACCTCGGCCGCGGTCGAGGGGCTGGTGCGTGAGGTGCTGATCGCCGGCGGCGGTCCGCCGGAGCTGCTGGCGGTGCTGCGCGAGGAGACCGGGGCGGAACTGGCCGACGACGTGGCCGCCGCGATCAAGGCAGCGCGGTCGGACCGGCTGCTGGTGCTGCCCGCCAGGATCCGGCTGAAAGCCGGCTGGCTGGAGATGCTGGCCCGTCACCTGCGGGGCGGCGAGGGCGATGCGGTGATCGTCGGCGAGGGCGGGTTCTTCGGCGAGAAACCCTTCGGCGTGCTGATCGGCCAGAGCGTGGCGGCCGGCCTAGCGCATCCCGATCTGAAGCGGCTGCGCGGCCAGCTGGGTCGCGGCGCGGTTCGGCTGGCCTAGGTCGAGGCGCTCGTCGACCGTCCGATCGCCGGAGGCCAGCGCATCGAGGCTGGGCGAGGCCTGGCCCCACATCCTGCGATAGGTCCAGTAGCCGGCGAGCACGTGCTGGACATAGGCCCGGGTTTCCTGGGCCGGCAGACATTCCATGAGCAGCAGACTGTCGGCGCTGTCGCCCAGCATCTGCGCCGTTCTGGCGACCGTGGCCGGGCCGCTATCATAGGCCGCCACGGCGCGAACCAGGTCGTGGCCGACGCCGCGCTCCAGCAGCCAGGTGAAATAGTCCTGGCCGACCCGCAGGTTGAAGGCGGGATCCAGCAGCGGGCTCATGTCGCTCTTCAGCTTGTCGTCGCCGGCCGCCGCCGCGGCGGCCACTGGCATCACCTGCATCAGCCCGGTGGCGCCGACGCGCGAACGGGCCAGTGGATTGAAGCGGCTCTCCTGGCGCACGAGCGCATAGACCAGCGCCTTGTCGAGGGTGAAGCCGTTGCGGGGCTGCAGGTCCGGCGTCGGATAGTCGAGGTCGGCGCTGCGGGGCGGGCTGGCGCGGTCGGCGAGCGAGGTCCCCATGGCCAGTGTCAGCGCCTTCCAGTGCTCGTGCTCGGCGGGCGTCCGGGCGAGCGCCATGCCGGCGCGCAGTTCCTGGATGGCGTCCGACCCGCGGCCGATCTGGGCTAGGGCCGCGGCGCGGTGGGCCCGGGCGTCGCTGGCCACGAACCGGGCAAGCTCGGCGCTCGAGGCGGCGTTGGCCGGCGCCGTGTAGGCGGCCAGCAGCAGCTTGGCCACCGGATCGTTGTCGGCCGCCACGGCGGCCTGGTCGGCGAGCTTCAGCTGGCGGGCGGCCAGCATGCCGTAGAAGGTCTCGGAGTTGCGCGCGGCGGTCCGCAGGAACTTCGCGGACGCCTGGCCGTCGTTCTCCGCCTCGGCAGAACGGGCCGCCCAGTAGGCGGCGGCGGACTGCATCCATGCGTCGCATTCGCCGTCGCGGGCGAGGTCGGCGAAGTTCTCGCGGGCTTTGTCGTAGGCCTTCAGCCGGTAGGCGGCGAGGCCGGCGATCCAGCGGTCGCCGGACGCCTGGGCCAGGGCGAGCGCACGGCGGGCGTCGCCCGCGTAGAAGACCTCGCGTCCCCTGCGGGCCTTGTCCGAGAGCGTGGGATTGGCCGTCGCAGGACCATCGGAGAGCGCGATCAGTGGGCGGGCCGCGGCCTCGGCGGTCGGATCGGTCCTGCGCTTGGACGCGAGCGCGAAGATGCGGTTCGCCACCGGCAGGTCGCTAAACTTGGCGAGCCAGCTCGACAGCTCGTCGAAGGCCGCCACATGGGCGGTTGGGTGCATCAGGGCGTGGAAGGAGAGATATCCCAGCAAGGAGCGGTCCTTGACCGCCGCCGTCTGCATCTGGGCGTCGATGAAGTCGCCGCGCTCAGTGGCGTCGAAGGCGGCGGAATAGGCGCGGGCGTCGTCGCTCGACAGCGCGGGCGGCGCCTCGGCGGCCGCGGTCCCTGCGATGGAGGCGGAACAGACCAAGGCGAGAGCCCCGGCCCATAGGCGCTTCTTCAGCGTCATGCCGTCTCTTCCACGCCGACCCGTCTCGTGCGGGCGGTGCGCAGTCCTCTTCTCGAAGTCCCCGAGGGTAGGGTTAAGCGGGACGGGCTAAGCGATCAACCCCAAACGGCCGTTCGGAGTGGTTTCGCCGCAGCGCCGCCGGCGGCGGGGGTTCGAGTAGGCGGCGCATGAAACACTCAGAAGTTGCTGTTTGGCGCGTTGCACGCGGGTTTGCGGGGTGTTAGCCATGGCCGGCGCCGCGCCATCAGAGGGCTGATCGTGGGCGTACCAAGTTCCAGTGCGCGTCCCGTGGGCGGCCCGCCTCGACCGAGCGGCCGGCCGGATCGACAAGACAGCCGCGGCCCGGCCGCAGGGGGGACCCATGGTCGATGTGAGCCAAGTTCCAACCTATGTGGCCGCGGTCGGTGCGCTCGGCGTGGCGGCCTTCGGCGTGGTCGAAGCGCTGGGCAAGACGCTGTTCGTCTTTCCCATCCCGGGCACGCGCGTTCGGCTCGGCCTGCCCTATGTGGGCTTCAACCGGGTCGATGCGCTGCTGAAGCTGGTCGGGCCGGCCATGGAGACCTCCTACGGCCGCGACTACCGGATGATCGTACGCCAGCAGTATCGCGCCGGCCGAAGCTCGGGGCAGGCGCCGGAAACCATCCGTCAGGGAGTGCGGTTGGGCTTGCCTTTTCTGAGCAAGACCGCCGCCGAGGGCGTGATCCACGACGTCTGGGGGCTACCGCCCGACGCGGCGGAGCGTCTGGCGATCGCGTTGACCACGCCGGTCCCGGTCCCACCGCCGGCTGGCGCGGCGGCGCCCCCGGCGGCCTTGCCCGACCAGGCCCTGGCGGCGCGGTTCGCGACTGCGCTCGACACCCGGGTCAAGGCCGCCTTCGATCTGGCCGAGCAGGTCTATCAGACGCGCGCGCAGTTCTGGGCCGCCGTGATCGCGGTCGGCCTATCCTTGGGATATCACGCGGCCACCATGAAGAACGTCCTCGATCTCGGCGAATGGGGTATCGCCCTGCTCGTCGGCCTGGTGGCGGTTCCGCTGGCGCCGGCGGCCAAGGACCTGTCGTCCTCGCTTTCGGACGCCCTGTCGGCCCTGGGCAAGCTCCGGCCGGGCGCGAAGTAGCGCGCGATGACCGATCTCTACTACCTGTCCTTTCGGGACATCGCATCTAACGGCCTCGGGGTGACCTCCGGAGAGGTCTATGTGCAGCGAGATGTGACGCCGGCGACGGATTGGCCCCACACCGCACCGAGCAGCTTCGAATGGGTGCCCTGGGCGCAGGTCCCCGAACTGTTCCGCAACAAGCGGGTCTGTTTCCTGGTCCACGGTTTCAACGTCCCGGTCAGTCACGCCGTGTGGTGCGAAGGCCCGGCCGCCCAGGAATTTGAAGCGCTGGGACCCCTGGGCCTGAAGATCACCGCGGCCGATCTCGTGGTCGTGGTCATGTGGCCGGGCGACGGGCTCATTGGTTGGAGCTGGTTCAACGCCATCGACTCCTCGAAGGACACCGCCGGCAGGTTCGCGGAGTTCCTGGCCAGCAGCGCCTTCACCGCCTCGGAAGTCGCCTTCGTGAGCCACAGCCTGGGCGCGCGCGTGGTGCTGGAGACCGTCGAGCGCGCCATAAGCCTGGGGGCGAGGGCCGCGTTCACGACGGCCGTGCTTATGGCCGCCGCCGTGCACGACGACGCGCTGGACGATGCCGAATACGCCGCCAGCAGCGCCCGCCTCGGCCGTATCGTCGTTGTTTCCTCGATGAAGGACGAGGTCCTGGCGATCGCCTTTGGACTGGGCGGCTTCGCCGAGCGCGCCATGTGGCCGGCGATAAGCCGGGCGCTCGGCCGATTTGGGCCGGCGTTCAAGTCTGGCTCCAGGTTCCCGGCCAAGACGGAATGGTATGAGATCCGGCCCGCTCTCGACCAGGGACATGGCGACTATCTGCCGGCGGGCGACGAACTGCCGGGGCCGCCCTACGGGTGGTCAGAGAAGCGGCGGGACGTGGCGATCCTCTGCCGGGATTTGTTCGACGCCCAACCCTTCCTGCCTGGGTTGATGGGCTGGGGGATCGACCATACGGCGAGTTTCCGGCCGACGTGGACGCCGAAGCTCTAGCGGCGGTTTACGCCTCAGATCAGCATCATGCCGCCGTCGACGATCAGCACCTGGCCGGTCGTGTAGCCGCCCTTCATCAGATAGGCGTAGGCCTGCGCGACGTCGGCCGGGTCGCCGGCCTGCGGCAGGGGTATGCGCTCGGTCATCCTGGCGAGGCGTTCGGGCGGCACGCTGTTCCAGACCTCGGTGAGGATCAGGCCCGGGCAGACGGCGTTCACCCGTACCGGCGCAAGCTCGATCGCCAAGCCCTTGGCCAGATGTTCGATGGCCGCGCCATAGGCCGACGACAAAGGCATGCCCTTGGCCGGCTTATGGGTCCGCACCCCGTCGGTGAGGGTGATCGAACCCTTGGACGAGAGGTGGGGCAGGGCGTGCTTGATAGCCCTGAGCGCGCCCCAGAAGCGCACCTCCAGGCCGGACGCAGCGGCGGCGAAGTCCAGTTCGGCGATCGGTCCGGTCTGGGCGCGGTCCCAGTCGCCGGCGGTATAGACGAGGTGGTCGAACCCGCCCGCGGCGGCAAAGAACGACTCGACGCTGGCCTCGTCACGCACATTGACGGCGTAGCCCGTGGCGCCCTTGCCCAGTTTCGCGATGGCGGCTTCGACGTTGGCGGGCTTGCTGGAGCCGATGACCACCTGGGCGCCTTCGGCGAGGACGGCCTCGGCCACCGCGAAGCCGATCCCGGAACTGCCGCCGATCACGACGACGCGCTGGCCGCGCAGGGTCGGGACAGGCATGGGAGGCCTCCTCAGTCGGTGGGACGGTCCGGGCGATCGAGCCGCTCGGTGAGGGTCAGAAGGTCCGCCCAGGCGCGTTTCTTGGCCGCCGGCTGGCGCAGCAGGAAGGCGGGATGCAGCGTCGGCAGCGCCGGCAGCTCGATCGCGCCGTCGGCGGACCGCCACTCATGCCAGCGGCCGCGCATGGACAGGATGCCCTCGTCCTTCTTCAGAATCGCCTTGGCCGAGGCGCCGCCGACCAGCAGCAGCATATGCGGCTTCACCAACGCGATGGCCCGTTCCACAAAGGGCGCGCAGACCGCCTGTTCGGCCGGCGTCGGGGTGCGATTGCCGGGCGGGCGCCAGAAGACGGTGTTGGTGATCAGCACCCGGTCGGTGAGGCCTGCAGCGGCCAGCATCTTGTCCAGCAGTTGGCCCGCGCGGCCGACGAAGGGCTGGCCCTGGCGATCCTCGTCGGCCCCGGGACCTTCGCCGATCACCATCAAGGGCGCGGTCGGATCGCCGCGATAGACCACCGCCTGGGACGCCGCGCCCTCGAACTTCAGCGGGCAGCCGTCGAAAGCGGCGATGGCTGCGACCAGGGCTTCCAGGGTCTCGGCCTGGGCCGCCAACTCCTGCGCCAGGGCGACGGCGCCGGAAACGTCCGGTTGAGCTGGGCGAGCGGGAATGGGCGCGGGCGCCGCGGTCACCTTCCGCTCAGGCGCCTTTGGCGGCGCGATCCGGCCCGCGGCGATCCGGTCGACGGGCTCGTCCAGCAGCATGGCGTCGACGCCGGCGTCCGCCCAGAAGGCGAGCAGCGATTCGGCGGTCGCTGAGGTTGGTGCGCTGGGCGACATCGGCGAAGTCTTGGCGGCAGATGCGAGGCCTGTCACCCGTCGAATGCGGTTGGGCTTGCGCCGAGGGGCCCGCGGGTCCTGAATACCACCCACGACATGATCAGGAGTTCGCGATGCACGACGGTTCGGTAGACCTGAAGGCCGAGGCCCGCGCGCGGATCTACGCCCTGCCCATCGAGGCGGTGGACCCGGCGCAGCCGGACCTGTTCGCCCAGGACGCCATGTGGCCGATCTTCGAGCGGCTGCGGGCCGAGGACCCGGTGCACCACGCCGTCTCGCCCACCCATGGGCCGTACTGGTCGGTGACCCGCTGGAACGACATCATGGCGGTGGACTCCAACCACCAGACCTATTCGTCGGCCGACGGCATCACGCTTCAGAGCCTGGAAGCCAAGGCCGAGACCGCCAAGCGCGGCACCCGGCCCAGCTTCATCTCCATGGACCCGCCGCGCCACGACGAGCAGCGCAAGACGGTGAGCCCGGTGGTGGCGCCGTCGAACCTCGTCAACATGGCCCCGGTGATCCGCGAGCGGGCGGGCCAGATCCTCGACAGCCTGCCGATCGGCGAGGAATTCGACTGGGTCGAGCACGTCTCCAAGGAGCTGACGGCCATGACGCTGGCCACGCTCTTCGACTTCCCGCAGGCGGAGCGGCAGTTGCTGCCCTACTGGTCGGACATGATGACCAACGCACCCGGCCACGGCCCGGTGGAGAGCTGGGAGCACAAGCGCGCCGAGATCGACAAGATGGTGGATCGCTTCACCGGCCTCTGGAACGAGCGGGTCAACGCCCCGCCGGCCGGTGACCTGATCTCGATGCTGGCGCACGGCGAGTCGACGAAGAACATGGACCGCCTGGAGTACGCCGGGAACCTGGGCCTGCTGATCATCGGCGGCAACGACACGACGCGGAACACCATCTCGGGTTCGGTGTTCGCGCTGAACAGGAACCAGGGCGAGTACGCCAAGCTCAGGGCCGACCCGTCGCTGATCCCGGCCATGGTGTCGGAGACCATCCGCTGGCAGACGCCGCTGGCGCACATGGCGCGGACCGCGACCGAGGACACGGAACTCGGCGGCAAGACCATCAAGGCCGGCGACCGGGTGGTGATGTGGTACGTCTCGGGCAACCGCGACGCCAGCATGGTCGAGGACCCCGACAGCTACGCCATCGGCCGCGCGCGGCCGCGCCAGCACATGTCCTTCGGCTTCGGCATCCATCGCTGCGTCGGCAACCGGCTGGCCGAACTGCAGCTGACGATCATCTGGGAGGAGATCATGAAGCGCTTCCCGGTGATCGAACTTGTCGCCGAACCGCTCCGGACCCACTCGATCTTCGTGAAGGGTTACGAGACCCTTCCGGTGGTGATTCCGCGGCGCCTCTAGGGCGGGGCCGATCTTGGTCTTGGGGGTCTGATGCTTTCAAGGTTTCCCGTCCTGGCGCTGATCGCGCTGACGTTTTCCGGCTGCGCCATGCTCAATCCACCCCCGGCCAAGCCGGTCGCCTACAGCGGCACGCCGCAGGAACAGTGGGTCCAGGGGCAGAAGGCCTATGAGGCCTGGAGCGCGGCGCGACACGGCTGGACGACGACGCCGAGCGGCCTGCAATACCATCGCGTGAAGGCCGCGCCAGCCAACGCCGCCAAGCCGGCGCCAGGTGCGACCGTCACCATCCACTACGTCGGCCGCTTCATCGACGGCCGGGTGTTCGACAGCTCCCGCGCCCGCAACGAGCCCGCCACGTTCCCGCTGAACCGCCTGATCAAGGGCTGGCAGGAGGGCGTGCCGATGATGCGGGTGGGTGAGACCTGGGAGTTCGTCATTCCGTCGGCCATTGCCTATGGCGAACGCACGGATCGCCCGCCGATCCCGCCTGGCAGCACCCTGCTCTTCGAGATCGAGCTGATCGCGATCCCGCCGGCGCCGGCCGCCGGCTAGGCCATCCGCATCCAGAAGCTGGCGCCATAAAGGTCCAACTCGGCCAGGGGACCGCGGCGCAGCATGGCGGCGGCGTGGGCGGCCAGCTCCGGGTCGCGGCCGATGAACCAGGCGGGGAACAGGATCTCGAACCGCTCCGGACCGAAGAGCAGCGCCGTCGCCAGCAGGTACTGCTCGTTCCACTGCCGGTGCAGGAGGCCGGCGATGTAGTCGAAGGGCAGGTAGATGTCATGGACGTGAACGATCACGCCCGGCTTCAGCCTGGGCAGGATCTCCAGGAAGAAGACCGTGACGTCCGAGCCCTGGAAGGCGCGGTGCGAGGAATCCAGGAAGAAGATGTCGCCCGGTTCCAGGACGTCGAACATCTCCATCCGGCACTGTTCGAGCGGGCGGCGGATGACGTGGTCGCAGAGCCGGTCGATCTCGTTGCGGGGCTGCGGGTCGATGGAGGTGAGGCGGGTTCTGAGGCCGTACATCTGCACCGCGCGGCGGGCGAACTTGGTGGAGACGCCGGAACCCACCTCGACGAACCTGACCGGGTTGTGCGCGCGCAGCATGCCCGTGAGCGCCATGCCGTCGAGGGCCGGAAACCAGCTGTTGAGCCAGAAGGGCGTCAGCGTGTCATAGCGGCCCTCCAGGGGAAGCTGGGCGAAGTCCGCCTGGATTTCCCCGAGCTCGGATAGGAACTCGCGGTAGCGCGCGCGGCCCCGGCCGATCAGGTCCAGCAGTTCCGGATGGGCTGGGCGGCCGCCGCCGTAGCGGACCTCGGCCCGATAGGGATAGTCGACCACCGTGAACTCGTGCCGGCCGAGCTCGGTGCAGAAGGCCTGGTTGGCGAGCGGCGGGGCGGCGACCCCGGCCGTCTGGGCGGCGACCCCGCGGGCATAGGCCTGGTCCGCCGCCTCGGTCCGGCCGGCGTCGCGCAGGGCCACGGCCAGGTCCGCCCAGGCCCGCGGGTTTCCGGCCTCCTGTTCCGCCGCCGCGGCGATGTCGGCGATCCCCTCGTCGCGCCGCCCGAGCTTGAAAAGGGCGATCCCGTGCAGGCGCCGGGCCTTGGCGTGGTCCGGCGCCTCGGCCAGCACCCCGCGCAGGGCCAGTTCCGCCCGGTTCAGGAAGTTGTTCTGCAGCCAGAAGAGGCTCTGCTGCACCGGGGCGGCATAGGGATCGGCAGCGCTGTCAGGCATGGACGCTCGGCGGGCCAGCGGGCCTAGCTCAGGCCCTTGTTGGGATTGATCAGGTACTTCTCGCCGGTGGCTCGCTTGTTGTAGGCGGCGGCCACCTTCGGATCGAGCACTTCAGCCAGGCCGATCTCGGCGGTGTAGTGGCTGGCGAAGGTGGTCTTCAGCTCGTCGGCGACCCGCTGGCGCAGCTTCTGGCCCTCCGCGGCGCCGATCTTCATCAGGAAGGGCGTGAGCAACCAGCCACCCAGGCCCCAGGCCATGCCGTAGCTGCGGGCCAGGATCGTCGGCGAGGTGTCGAGGCCGCCGTAGATGTAGACCTGCTTGTGAACGCTGGAGCCATAGCGGCTGTAGACCGTAGCCCGCTGATTGATGGCGGCTTCCATGCAGCCCAGAATCTGGCCGGCCAGCTTGCCGCCGCCGATGGCGTCGAAGGCCAGCGTCGCACCGGTGTCGGCGAGCGCCCTGGTGAGGTCGTCGAGGAAGGTTTCCGAGGTCGAGTCGACCACATGGGTCGCGCCGATGTCGGTGAGTATGTGGCTCTGTTCGCGGCTGCGCACGATGTTCACCAGCGGGACGCCGTCCTTGAGGCAGATCTTGTTGAGCATCTGACCGAGGTTGGAGGCCGCCGCGGTATGGACGAGGCCGGTGTGGCCCTCGGCGTGCATGGTGCCGACCATGCCGAGCGCGGTCAGCGGATTGACGAAGCAGGAGGCGCCGTCGGCGGCGCTGGCGCCGGGCGGCAGCGGCAGGACGTCGGCGGCCTTCAGCGTGCGGTACTGGGCGTACATGGCCCCGCCGATGCCGGCCACGAGCTTGCCGAGCAGGGCCTGGGCGGCGGGATCGGACCCTGCGGCCACGACGGTCCCCGCGCCCTCGTTGCCCACCGGCATGGACTGGTCCACCCGGCCGGCCATGGCGCGCATGAACTGCGGCGGGACACTGGCTGTCAGGAGGGGGCCTGCGCCGGCCCTGGCCGTCGACAGGTCCGCGGCGCCCAGCAGGAGGCCGAGGTCGGAGGGGTTGATCGGCGAGCCCTCGACGCGGACCAGGATCTCGTCGGCGGCCGGATCGGGGATGTCGACCTTGGCCAGGCTGAGTTCGAGCTTGCCGCTCGCCTTGATCAGGGAGCGCAGCTGCAGGCCGGAGCCCGGGTTTCCGTTGGCCATGGTGGTGATCCTCGTCGGTCGCGATGAAGCCGCGCACAGAACCGCTTTGCAGGCGTCGGGGCAATACAGAAGCGGTCGCAGGGCGATAAGCATCCCTGGGCGGCGGCTGGCGCAGATCCGGTCTAGTCTGCACCCATGAGCGATACACCGCCCGACGGCGCCCGCGCCTCGCCGTCCACCGCGCGCAACCGCCAGCCGATCCTGGAGGTGCTGCGCCCACGCCTGCCGAGCGCCGCACGGGTGCTGGAGGTGGCCAGCGGCGCGGGCGAGCACGCCCTGTTCCTGGCGTCGGCCCTGCCTGGGGTCCGCTGGCAGCCCACCGACCGGGATGTGCAAGCGCTCGCCAGCATTGCGGCCTGGCGGACCGCGTCGGGCCTCGCGAACCTGGCGGCGCCGATCCGGCTCGATGCCGCGAACCAGGCCTCGTGGCCACCGGGCCCGTTCGAGGCGGTGGTCTGCATCAACATGGTCCACATCTCGCCCTGGGCCGCGACGGAGGGCCTCGTGGCCGGCGCCGTCCAGGCGCTGACGCCGGGCGGGCGGCTATTCCTCTACGGGCCCTACATTGAGGGCGACGTGGAGACCGCGGCCAGCAACCTGGCCTTCGACGAGAGCTTGAAGGCCCGCGATCCGGCCTGGGGCCTGCGGAGTCTTGAGGACGTCAAGGCGCTGGCGGCGGCGCGCGGGCTCGCCTTCGTCGAGCGCATCGCCATGCCGGCCAACAACCTGATCGTGGTTTTCGAGAAGCCCTAGGTTTTCAGGTCTGGGCGCGAGGCCAGGAAGGCGGCCTTCTCGGCGGCGGTCAGCACCTTGCCCTTCTTCTGGCGCGAGACCTTCGGCGTCGGCGCTGCGAAGACGCCAGGCGGCGGCGGGGCCGGCTTCAGGTCGGAAAAGCGCTTGGGCGGGGACTTCATGCTGTCGTCCTAGCGTTTGCGGAAGCGCTTGGCGTCGGCCGCCAGGGACGAGCCCCAGGGGTCGGGCGTGTCGTCATCCGGCGCGAAGGGGAGGGAGCCGGCCACGCCGCGCAGGGCGAGCCAGAGCTGCTGGTTGAAGTGGCCGAGCACCCGCAAGGGCCGGCGCTTGTTGTCGGTGACGTCCCAGCCCTCCGCCTCGAAGGCCGCGACCTGGGCGGGAATCGGCAGGCGGTCGGCCCTGTCCCAACCCGCCGGGCGGGGATGGTCCTCGGCCTGTTTGGCGGTGAGGCCGAAGTTCGCGACCGAACACTCGTCAATCTCGGGGTGCTCGGCGCGGGCCCCGGGCTCGGCGAAGTCGCGCTTGAGGATCGCTCGATACTCCAGGTCGGAAATCCCGGGCAGGTCGATCAGGCGGCGAAGCGCGGGCGGGCGATCCATGGGGCTGGCCTATCGCGGTTCGCGGTCCTTAGGGTGGAAAAAGCGATCGGCGCTGTCAGAACCGGCCGCGGCCGATCGTCCTTCGGATGGAAACGCTCAAGCAGGGCCCATGCCGAAGATTCACCCGTTCCTGTGGTTCGACACCCAGGCGGAGGAGGCCGCGGGCTTCTACGTCTCGATCTTCCCGAATTCGAGGGTGCTGAGCGTCACGCGCGCGCCGCCGAGCTCGTCGAACGCGGCCGCCCGCGTGAGGACGGTGGACTTCGACCTCGACGGACTCCGGGTCACGGGGCTCAACGGCGGGCCGGACGCGGCCGGCCGGGAGCGGGCGATGAAGGCGATGATGCAGATGGTCAAGCTGGACGTGGCCAAACTGCAGGCGGCCTACGCCGGAACCTAGCTAGCGGATCGCCGGGATGATCTGCGCCGCGACGATGTTGTCGCGCCAGCGGGTCCATATGCCGCCCTGGCCGTAGTTGCCGGCGGTGATCACCACGGCGAGGTCTGCGTCGGGCACGACGATCAAGAGCTGGCCGCCGTTGCCGGTGGCCTCGTAGTCCCGATAGACCCTGTCGCCGACCCTCAAGTCGTTGAGGTGCCAGGCATAGCCGTCCTTGGCTAGGCCATAGAAATTGCCGAAGTCCTCTGGGCTGAGGCCCGTCGTGGCCGGGCTGACGTCGATGTGCGGGCTGGTCGAGGCCTTGATCCAGTCGGCGCTGACGATCCTGTGGCCATGCCAGACTCCGCCGTCGAGATAGGTCTGGCCGATCTTCAGGAAATCGCGGGGCCGCATGCGCACGCCGCCGCCGCCGTAGCCCGCGCCGTCAGGGGTCAGGTCCCAGAAATAGGGCCCGAACTGCAGGGGCCGGGCGACCGTGCGCTCGAAGAGCTCGGGGATCCATTCGCCGGTGCGCGCGGCCAGGGCGGCGGCCACCAGATTGGCGTTGGCCGAGCAGTAGGCGTAGCGGGCGCCCGGATCGTGCGCCATCGGCAGATCGAGGGTGTACTTCGCCCAGTCGGGCTGCCGCCTCTGGTTCTGCAAGGTGTCCTCATTTCCCGGCGAACGGTCGTCGTTGTCGTCGCAGGCCAGGCCCGACGAATGGGTCATGAGGTGGGCGAGCGTGATCTGGGACTTGCGCGGATCGGGATGGGCGTAGGGACCGCGCGCGGCCATCAGGTCGTAGATGCGACTATCGGGACCAAGACCGGGATCCTGCAGCATCGCCGCGCCAAGCATCACCGAGTTGAAGGTCTTGGCCGCGGAGCGCAGGTCGTGCGGGTCGTCGCGGCCGTAACCGGAGAAATACTCCTCCAGCACCAGCTTGCCGTGGTGGGCGACCAGGATGGAATGGATCAGGGGCGGGCGCTGGCCGGCCGGGTCGCTGTCGATCTGGCTCTGGACGATGTGGGCCAGCGCCGCTTCATCGAGGCCTGCCTGTGACGCGGGCGCGGTCGCCCAGCCGTCGTCGAGGGCCGGTGGGGGCCGGTAGGCGTAGGCCGGGCCGCCGGGTGGGCGCGGCTGGAAGGCCGCCGCCTGCTGCGCCGTGGCGCGCGTCAGGTCGAAATCGCGGTTGAGGCGCGGAAGGGTCAGGCGCAGGTGGTCGCCCTCAATCCTGGCGTTCAGGGTGATCGGGGGCTGTCCCTCGACCGGGCGGGTGACGAGCCGCAGGTTTCCCCCCTCGACGCTTACGAGGAACTGAGTTCGCCCGCCGTTGAAATTGGCTTCGCGGTTGCGCAAAGCAGCCGTCACCGCGCCATCGGCGCCGCGGAAGACTTGCAGGTCCAGCGTAAAGCCGCTGGCTAGCGGGCGGACCTCTCCACGCCATCCGCCGGCCGGCGCGCCGGCGAGCGTGAGCGGCGCGGCGTAGGGCTGCTGCAATTCACCGAAGCCCTTGACCGGCTGCACCCAGAACCCCTCGATCCGGCGTCCGTCCTGGCTCAGCCGGCCTCGGAATTGGCCGCCGTCCCCCGTGAAGGCGAAGCGCAATTCCGCCCCATCGCCACGGGCGCTGACCACCTGCCCGCTGAGACTGGCGCGCCAGACGGACCCCTCGCGAGTGACGGTGAGCGGGCCGTGCAGACCAGGGACGACGGCTGTATGATAGGCCCAAAGCCCGATGAAAGACTCCGGGGAGGGCGCGGCCCGCACGGGGAACGCACACAGAAAAGCGCCGCCGGCGGTGAGCGCGGCGCAGAGGGCTCGGATCATCAGGCGGCGGCTCCGGCTTCGGCCCGGGCGG
>PLEH01000278.1:0-19048 GCA_003136395.1 Phenylobacterium sp. | reverse complement strand
GTCGTCGGCGGCGCGCAGGCGGTTGGGCCGTTCGCGCAGCAGGGCGAGCTCGTAGCGGCGGGTGCGCAGGACGACGGCCTCGATCATTTCGATCAGCACCCGGTTGGGGCAGGCGGCGATCAGCTCCATGTGCCATTCGTCGTCGAGGGAGATGGCGTCCTCGGCGTCGTGGGTCGCGGCGAAGCGGCGGTTGAGGGCCTCGAGCTTCGCCAGCCGCGCGGCGCCGGGCAGACCCGCGAGCCGCAGGGCTTCCGGGTCCAGCAGCGGGCGGAGGTCGTAGAGCTGTTCGAACTCTTCCACGCTCAGCACCCGCACCGAATAGCCGATGGCCGGGGTGGAAGAGAGCGCGCCTTCCGCCGCCAGCCGGTTCAGGGCCTCCCGCAGAGGCGTACGGCTGACCCCCAGGGCCTGCGACAGCCGGACCTCATTGATCCGCTCGCCCGGCGCCATGCGGCCATCGACGATCATTGTCCGGACGGCGGCGGCGACGGTCTCGCTGACGTTCAGGCGACGAACCGGATCGATATTTCGCATACTGTATACAATATGAGATTGAACGGACGCGCGCCAGTGGAAATTCCGGAGGCTTGGCCGAGCTAGCGGAAAAGCGCCAGATTGACCGCGTCGCCCATCACCCGATAGCCGGCGTCATTGGGGTGCAGCCAGTCGCCGGATTGCAGCTCGGCGCGCAAGCGTTCGGGCCTGGCAGGGTCGCGGATGGCGGCGTCCAGGTCGATGACCCCGTCGAACTCATGGAAGGTTCGGATCCAGGTGTTGACCGCCGTCCTTACCGCTTCGCCTTGGGGAGTGAAGTAGCCGGCTCCGCCATAGGGCAGGATGGTCGCCCCGTAGATCTTTAGCCCGTGGGCGTGCGCCCGGCCGATCAGCTGGCGGTAGCCGGCGATGAGCGCCTCGGCGCTGGGTGGATTGGCGCGGTTTCCCGCCATGCCCAGGTCGTTGACGCCTTCCAGCACGATCAGGTGGGTCGCGCCCGGAATGGAGAGCACGTCGCGGTCGAAACGGCTGAGGGCGTTCTGGCCGAAGATGGTGATCGCGCCGTCGCTCAGGATCCGGTTGCCGCTGATGCCGGTATTGACGACCGCTGAGGCGCGGTTGGCGTCGCGCGCGGCGAGGCGCTCCTCCAACCGGTCCGGCCAACGATGGTTAGCGCCGACTGTCGACTGATAGCCGTCGGTGATGGAGTCGCCGAAGGCCACGACCACCGGGCCGGGCGCGGCGGTGGTCTCCACCTCCACGCCGGAGAGGAAGGCGCGGTACTGCGCGGGCCCCGCGGCCGGCGGCAAGGGGCGCTGGGTGGCGTCGCCGGCGACGACCTGGACGAATTCCTCGCCGGACATGTGGCAGGTGCAGCCGCTTTCGCCTGGCAGGAACAGGGTGATCCGCAGGCGAGCCAAGGTCTTGGTGGGGAGTGCGACGGGGTCGCTGACCAGCGGCGCTCCGGCCGGGATGATGGCGCCGGGCCCGAGGGAGAAGGTCACGGGCCGATCGCTGCCGGCCACGACCGCACCGTCCGCGCCGACGAGCGACACCCGCGCCGCCCCGATCTCCAGGGCCTTTGCGCCATATTCGTTGGTCAGCCGGATCCGCAGCCGCTGGCCGCCGGCGCTCAGCCGCACGACCTGGACAATGGTCTGGTTGCTGAAGGTGGGTGTCGCGCGAAGGGCATTGCCGCCCGCTGGCGTGGCCATGGGTGGCGCGGGCGAGGCGCCCCAACTGCCGATCCATCGCGCGGTCGCGGCCTGGGCGTGCGACGCGCAAAGCGCCAGAGTGCAGATCAGGGCCACAAGTCGCATGACGTTCTCCCCCGGAATCCGAGATGCCGCCCCTTGGCGTATCAGGTTCGCGCTTGACCGCCGCTACGTGACATTCCGATAAGTCTCGGGGCGGATCAACGGAGCACCGGGGCATGAGCGAAGACATCGCCGACCAAGTGGGGGAACGCGAGGCGATGGAATATGACGTCGTCATCGTGGGCGCGGGGCCGTCGGGCCTGTCCGCGGCGATCCGCCTGAAGCAGCTCGCGGCGGCCGCTGGAACCGAGATCACCGTGGCGGTGCTGGAGAAGGGTTCCGAAGTCGGCGCCCACATCCTGTCGGGCGCGGTGATTGATCCCAAGGGCCTGAACGAGCTGATCCCCGACTGGAAAGCCCTGGGCGCGCCCCTGGAGACGCCAGTCACCAGCGACAAATTCGTGGTGCTGGGCCCGCAGGGCTCCGTGGGGCTGCCGATGTTCGGCATGCCGGGCTTCATGCACAACCACGGCAACTATATCGCCTCGCTGGCCAATGTCTGCCGCTGGCTGGGCCAGCAGGCCGAGGCGCTGGGCGTCGAGGTCTATCCGGGCATGGCGGCCTCCGAGGCGGTGTTCGACGAAACTGGCGCTCTCAAGGGCGTAGTGGCCGGCGTCTTCGGCATCGACAAGACCGGCCAGAAGGGCCCCGATTACCAGCCGGGCATCGAGCTGCACGGCAAGTACGTCTTCATCGGCGAGGGCGTGCGCGGCTCGCTCTCAAAGCAGCTTCGGGCCAAATACAGCCTGGCCGAGGGCGCGGACCCGGAAAAGTACGGCATCGGACTGAAGGAGATCTGGCAGGTCCCCGACGAGGTCTTCCAGGCCGGTCTCGTGCAGCACACCGTGGGCTGGCCGCTGGAAGACTCCACCGGCGGCGGCAGCTTCCTCTATCACTTCGGCGACAACTACATCGCGCTCGGGTTCGTGGTGCACCTCAATTACAAGAACCCCTGGCTCTCGCCGTTCGACGAGTTTCAGCGGCTGAAGCACCACCCGGATATCGCCAAACACCTGAAGGGCGGCAAACGCATCGCCTATGGCGCGCGCGCCATCTCCGAGGGCGGCCTGCAGTCGGTGCCGAGGCTCTACTTCCCCGGCGGCGTTCTCCTGGGCGATAGCGCGGGCTTCGTGAACGTCCCCAGGATCAAGGGCAGCCACAACGCCATGAAGAGCGGCATGATGGCCGCGGAAGCCGCCTATGCCGCCATCCAGGCCGGCCGGTCGCGGGACGATCTCGTCGAGTACGAGACGGCCTACCAGGCCTCCTGGGTGCGCAAGGAACTGCACACCGTGCGCAACGCCAAGCCGATCCTGTCGAAGCTCGGTACGTTGCTGGGCGGGGCGGTCAGCATGTTCGACCTGTGGTGCACGAGTCTGCTCGGCGGCTTCTCGTTCTTCGGGACGATGCACCACGGCAAGTCCGATGCTGACTCCACGGGCCTGGCCAAGGATTTCAAGCCCATCGTCTATCCGAAGCCGGACGGGGTTCTGAGCTTCGACAAGCTGTCCAGCGTGTTCCTGTCCAACACCAACCACGACGAGAACCAGCCGGCGCACCTGAAATTGCGCGATCCGTCCGTGCCGATCTCGATCAACCTGCCGAAATACGGGGAGCCCGCGCGGCTCTACTGCCCGGCCGGCGTCTATGAGGTGCTCTACGACGACAAGGGCGAGAACCCGAAGTTCCAGATCAATTTCCAGAACTGCGTCCACTGCAAGACCTGCGACATCAAGGACCCGTCGCAGAACATCACCTGGACCACGCCGCAGGGCGGCGACGGCCCGAACTATCCAAATATGTAACGGTCTCTTGCTTACGTGACAGCACGCCGCCTTGCCGCGGCCATCCTTAGGTCCGAAGGTCAGACCATGCGCCTGCCCCTGCTGCTCACCGCCGCCCCCTTCATCCTGCTCGCCGCCTGCGCCAGCGCGCCCGGCTCGGCGGAGACCGCCCAGTCCAACGCGGTCACGGCGAAGGTCTCGCCCTACGGCATGTTTCTGGCCGGCGAGGCGGCGCTGAACAACGGCCGCAGCGTCGATGCGGCGAAGTTCTTCGACCAGGCGCGGTCGCAGACCGGCGACCCGATGATCGCTGAGCGGGCCTTCACCTCGGCGCTCCTGTCCGGCGATATCCCGAAGGCCGCCGCGCTCGCCCCCACCGGCGAGGACGCGGGCGAAGCCTCCAAGCGGCTCGGCAAGCTGGTGGTGGCCGTGGAAGACATGGCCAATGGCAAGGGCAAGGAAGCCAGCGCGCTCCTGGCCAACGACAGCATCGCCTTCCCGCACAAGTCCGCCGCGGCCCTGCTGGCGCCTTGGGCGGCGGCCGAGGCCGGCGATCTGGAGGGCGCGCTCGTGCGGCCCCAGGTGCGCGGCGATCGGCTGGTGGACTATTTCGGCCAGCTCGGCCAGGCGGCGCTCTTTGAGCGCGCCAAGCACTATGACGAGGCGGAAACCGACTTCAAGGCGGCGGTTTCGGTCAGCACCCCCACCGAGATGGCGGTCCAGGCCTACGGCGGCTTCCTGGAACGGCGCGGCCGCCAGGTCGACGCCCTGGCGCTTTACGGCGAGCAGCTCGCCCGCGAGCCGGACAGTATCGCGATCAAGGCCGCCAGGGCGCGGGCCTCGGCCGGCAAGGGGCCGCCCCCCATGCCGACGATCCGCGAAGGCGCCGCCCAGGCGCTGCTCGCGCCGTCGGCTACCATGATCGCGGCGAAACAGACCCAGCTGGCGCTCGCCTACCTTCGCCTGGTGATCCGCCTCGATCCGCAGCGCGACGAGGCCTGGGTGATGGTCGGCGACTTGATGCAGGGTTCCGGCGATACGGACTCCGCGCGGGCGGCCTACGCCCACCCCAAGCCGGGCTCGATGGAATTCTCGACCGCCCAGGCCAAGCTCGCCTGGACCTACCAGAGCAACGACGACAAGGAGACCGCGCTGAAGCTCGCGCGCGCCGCGGCCGCCTCCGGCGACATCGACGCGCGCATAACCCTGGCCGACCTCCTGCGCTCGAACGAGCAATATGCCGAGGCCGTGCAGGTGCTAGACGCGGTGATCGCCCAGTCCAAGACACCCGACTGGCGGCTGCTCTATTCGCGAGGCGTCGCCTACGAGCGGCTGAACCGGTGGCCGGAGGGCCAGGCCGACCTGCAGGCGGCGCTGAAGCAGCGCCCGGACGAGCCGGAGCTCCTGAACTATCTGGGCTATTCCTGGATCGACCGCGGCGAGCATCTGGCCGAAGCCCGGGCGATGATCGAGAAGGCCGTGGCCACCGATCCGCGCTCCGGCGCCATGGTGGATTCCCTCGGCTGGGCCTTCTACCGGATGGGCGACTACAAGAAGGCGGTTGAGAAACTCGAGGAGGCCGTCGAGCTCGAGGCCGGCGATCCGGAAATCAACAACCACCTGGGCGACGCCTACTGGAAGGTCGGACGCAAGGATGAGGCGCAGTTTCAGTGGCGCCGGGTCCTGACGCTGAAGCCTGACACCAAGATCAAGGCCAATGCCGAGGCCAAGCTCGCATCGGGCCTGGGCCCCGACGGGCCGACGCCGAAGCTCGCCGGGAGCTAGCTATGGCGCGCGCGGCCTTCGCGCCCGCCAAGGTCAATCTGTTCCTGCACGTGGGCGCGCCCGGCGCCGACGGCTATCACCCGATCTGCAGCCTGATGGCCTTCGCCGACATCGGCGACCGGGTCTCGACCTTCGACGCCGAGGCTCTGTGTCTGGTGGTGGCGGGGCCGTTCGCGGCCGATCTGGCCGGCGATGACGACAACCTGGTGATGCGCGCCGCCCGGGCCCTGATCGCCGAGGTGAGACGGCCCGTGGCGCCGGTCGGGCTCAGTCTACAGAAGCTGTTGCCGGTGGCCTCGGGCCTCGGCGGCGGTTCGAGCGACGCCGGCGCGGCCCTTCGGCTGCTGCGCGAGACCTTCGGCCTTTCGCTGGACAACGCGAGGCTGGAGGCGCTGGCTGCAGGCTTGGGATCCGACGGTCCGGCCTGCCTCTGGGGCGCGCCGGCGATCGTCGAGGGCAGGGGGGAGCGCCTGTCCCTGGCCCCTGGGCTGCCGCCGCTGGACGCCGTCCTGGTGCGGGCGCCTGTGGTGGTCTCAACGGCCGCGGTCTACGGGCGGTTCGACGAGTTGGGGCGGTTTGGCGACGTGGCCCGTCCCGTCCTGCCCGACGCCTTCGAGGACGCCGTCGATCTGGCGGCCTGGCTCTCCGGTCAGCGCAACGATCTTGAGGCGGCCGCGATCGCCGTCGAGCCGGAGGTGGGGACGGTGCTGGAGACCCTGGCCAATGAACCGGAGGCGCTGCTGGCGCGGGTGTCCGGCTCGGGGGGAACCTGCTTTGCGCTGTGCGCCAGCGACATGGAGGCGGAAAGCCTGGCGGAGCGCCTCGAAGCCATGGCGCCGGGCTGGTGGGTCCAGCGCTGCCGCCTCGGCGGCCCCTGGCCCGATCCGGAATAGTCTTCCTTTCCCGCACAGCGGGAAGCGAAAGAAAACGGGGGCCCCGAAGGACCCCCGTTCCGTACGCTGTCGCCCCTCGGGTGTGACTAGGCTTGCACCACCTCGCCGTGAAGGTTGATGTCGAGGCCCTCCACTTCGACCTCTTCGCTCACCCTCAGGCCGATCGTGTACTTGATCACCAGCAGGATCACGAAGGTCACCGCGCCGCAGTACAGGAACGTCGCGCCGACGTCGTAGAACTGCAGCACCATCTGGTGGGCGTTGCCCTCCAGCAGGCCGCCCTTGGGCGCGGAGCCGGGGTTGATCAGCTTGCTGGCGAACACGCCGGTCAGCAGCGCGCCGAGGGCTCCGCCCACGCCGTGCACGCCCCAGGCGTCCAGCGCGTCGTCGTAGCCGAAGATCTTCTTCACGTGGACCGCCGAGATGTAGCAGACCACGCCGGCCGCGAGGCCGATGATCAGGGCGCCCATCGGGTTCACGAAGCCCGAGGCCGGGGTGATCGCCACGAGACCCGCGACGGCGCCGGAAACCATGCCCAGGACCGAAGGCTTCTTGGAGACGATCCACTCGGAGACCATCCATGCCAGCACCGCGGCGGCGGTGGCGATCTGGGTGGCCGCGGCGGCCATGCCGGCGTTGACGTTGGAGGTCACGGCCGAGCCGGCGTTAAAGCCGAACCAGCCGACCCACAGGAGGGACGCGCCGATCACGCTGTAGGCGAGGTTGTGCGGAGCCATGTTCTCCGTCCCCAGGCCCTTGCGCTTGCCGAGCATCAGGGCCGCCACCAGGCCCGCGGTGCCGGCGTTCAGGTGCACCACGGTGCCGCCGGCGTAGTCCAACGCGCCCATGGTTCCAAGCCAGCCGCCGCCCCAGACCCAGTGGGCGATCGGGCAGTAGACCAGCAGCAGCCAGGCGCCCATGAAGGCCAGGAAGGCCGAGAACTTCATGCGATCGGCCAGGGCGCCTGCGATCAGCGCCGGAGTGATGATCGCGAAGGTCATCTGGAAGAACATGTAGACGGATTCAGGGATGGTCGCGGCCAGCGAGCTGGTGGCGTTCAGTCCCATCGGTCCGAGCAGCAGGTACTTCACGCCGCCGATCAAGGCGTTGTTCTTGCCCCCGTCGGTGAAGGCGATCGAATAGCCGATGATCATCCAGAGCACGGTGATCAGGGCGGTGGCCGAGAAGCTCTGAGCCAGGGTGGCCAGGATGTTCTTCTTGCGCACCATGCCGGCGTAGAACAGCGCCAGGCCCGGGATGGTCATCATCAGGACCAGCACCGAGGAGGTGAGCATCCAGGCGGTGTCGCCGGTGTCGATCTTCACGAGCTCGCCGCTGTCGGACGGATCGGTCACTGCGGCCGGAGCGGCGGCTGCAGCCGGCGGCGTCGCCGGAGCTGCTGCGGCCGGAGCCGGCGTGGCCGGTGCGGCGGCAGGTTGGGCGAGGGCGGAACCGGTCAGCGGTCCCCCGATCACCGCGGCGGCGAGGGCCAAGCCCGCCAGCCTTTTCAATCCGATGAACTTCATGTTGGTCATGTCCCCTTGAATTTGACCGCTAGAGCGCCGCGGCGCCGGTTTCCCCGGTCCGGATGCGCACGGCGTCCTCGACGTTGAGGACGAAGATCTTGCCGTCGCCGATCTTGCCCGTGGCCGCGGCGGCCTTGACCGCCTCGACCGCCTTGCCGACGGCGGCGTCGTCGACCACCGCCTCCAGCTTCACCTTGGGCAGGAAATTCACCTGGTACTCAGCGCCCCGGTAGATCTCGGTCTGCCCCTTTTGTCGGCCGTAGCCTTTGACTTCCGAAACCGTTAGGCCCTCGACGCCGGCGCTGACGAGCGCTTCGCGCACGTCGTCCAGCTTGAAGGGTTTGACGATCGCCATGATCAGTTTCATCCGCTCGCTCCCGCGCGGCCCTTGAGGCTGGACCGGCCGTTCCCGTGTTGACTTGCAGACCCCCGCGAAGTGTCCCCATCCCGAGATCGCGGCGGTCGGCTGACGCTATCGGCGGCCGGGCGAGGCGCGGCCCGATGGGGTGGGCAAGCTGCGCAAGAAGGCGTCGCGCGCCCGATTCCTGAGCGACCTGGGATCGGCTTGCCCGAAAATTGGGCGATTGAGCCGTCCAGCCGGAATGTTCTAGGGTGGCCGCCTCCCGTTCACGAACCCGTGACGTGGAAATCTGGGCTTTGCCACGCCTAGGACACCGCGAACCTTCACGGTGCGCCTGCGTTCCAGAGGGCCGCCAGAGGGCTGTTCTTATTCAACTCGAGGACCTGATGCCGATCCATCGTCTGCTGACTGCGGCTGCGGCCGCTTCCCTGATCGCCGGCGCCGCCCTGGCGCAGGCTCCGGCCGCCGCGCCGGCCGCTTCGACTCCCGCCGCCTCGCCGGGCGCGAAACTCGTGCCCAACGGCGACCTGATCACCACGCTGCGCCTGTCACCGCCGTTCACCAATTTCGTGAAGGCTCTGGACGCCACCAACCTGTCGGCCCTGCTGAAGTCGAGCCCGGGCCTGACCGTGTTCGCCCCGACCGACACGGCCTTTCCGCAGTCGAAACTCGACAGCATGATGGGCGACAAGCCCGGGCTGCAGAAGTTCCTGCTGCACTACATCATCAACGCCAAGATCGACTCGACCAAGATCAAGGGCGCGCATGGCGGCCTGCCGAGCGGCGCGGGCGACAAGATCGTGGTCGACGGCACGGCTGCCGACGGCACGCTGAAAGCAGACAACGCCACAATCACCCAGGCGGACGTCACCACGTCCAACGGCGTCATCCACGTGGTGGACGCCCTGATGGTCGCCGGCTCCGTGCCGGAAGCACTGCCCGCGCCGCCGCCGGAGGCCGCCCCGGCCCCGGCGCCAGCGCCCACGCCGGCCCCTCCTCCCAAGCCGGCCGCCAAAAAGAAGAAATGAACCTTCACCGGCGTGGGGAATTTTAGCTTCGGACGAAGGCAACCGGAGACCCCCGCCATGAAGACTCAACTTCTGCTCACCGCGATCGCCGCGACCGCTTTCATCGGCGGCGCGGCGTTTGCGCAGCAACCCACCACGACGACGACGACGACGAACGTGCCGCCCGCGACGGCCCCGGCCCCGGCCGCCACCGGTGCGGCCGTCTCGACCTCGGTGACCACCGCCGATCCGGCCACCGGCGCCACGGTGACGACCTCGACGGTCACCAACGGCCCTGTGCCTGACACCCCCGAGAACCGCGCCAAATACGGCCAGCCCATGTCGCACGCCGGCAAGCGCACGCCGGCCAGGGGCAACTAGTTCACTGTCCTTCGGGGCGGGTTGAAGCAGAGGTCGGCGGGCCCTATGGTCCGCCGACTTTTTTGCACCTGCGAACAGCCCACTCCCGATGCCTGACAAACCGCTTTCGTTTCAGGACCTGATCCTGAAGCTGCACGACTATTGGAGCCGCCAGGGCTGCGTGATCCTGCAGGCCTATGACGTCGAGGTCGGGGCGGGCACGCTCAACCCCGCGACCGTGCTGCGCGCGCTGGGGCCCAGGCCCTGGAAGGTCGCCTACGTGCAGCCCTCACGCCGCCCGGCCGACGGGCGCTATGGCGAGAACCCCAACCGTCTGCGTCAGCATCACCAGTACCAGGTGGTCCTGAAGCCCAATCCGGCCAACCTGCAGGAGCTCTACCTGGGCTCGCTGGAGGCGATCGGCATCGATCCCAGGGTTCACGACATCCGCTTCGTCGAGGACGACTGGGAGAACCCGACGGTCGGCGCCTGGGGCCTCGGCTGGGAGGTCTGGTGCGACGGGATGGAGATCACCCAATACACCTACTTCCAGCAGGTGGGCGGGCTCGACGTCTTCCCCGTGGCGGGCGAGCTGACCATCGGGCTCGAGCGGCTCAGCCTCTATCTGCAGAACGTCGATAGCGTCTACGACCTGCGCTACAATGACGAGTTCACCTATGGCGAGGTGTTCCTGGCCAACGAGCAGCAGTTCTCGGCCTTCGAGCTGGAGGTCGCCGACGTTGACGTCTTCAAGCGCCACTTCGAGGACATGGAGCGCCAGGTGCCAATCATCCTCGGCTCCCGCGGCCGAAAGGGTGAGCAACTCGTCCTGCCGGCCTACGACCACGTGCTGAAGGCGAGCCACCTGTTCAATATCATGGACGCCCGAGGGGCGATCGCGGTGGCCGAACGGCAGAGCTACATCGGCCGCATCCGCGACCTCTGCAAACAGTGCGCCGAGGTCTATGTGGCCCAGCAGGGCGGGAACGCCTGAGCCATGCCGCAGCTGCTGTTAGAACTGTTCTCCGAAGAGATCCCGGCGCGCATGCAGGCCCAGGCGGCGCGCGACCTTGAGCGGATGGCCCGCGAGAAGCTGGCGGCAGAGGGGCTCCTGCCCGGAGCGCTGACGGCGTTCGCGGGACCCCGGCGCCTGACGCTGGTGGCCGAGGGACTGGCCGCGGCGCAGGCCGAGCGGCACGAGGAGCGCAAGGGCCCCCGCGTGGGCTCGCCGGACCAGGCCATCGAGGGTTTCCTGCGCTCCACGGGGCTGACGCGCGACCAGCTCACCGAGCGCGACGGGCTCTATTTCGCGCACATCCACAAGGCAGGCCGCCCGACGGCGGATATCGTGGGGGAGATGGTCGACGCCATCGTCCGCAATTTCCCCTGGCCCAAGTCGATGGTCTCGGGCGTCTCGAAGCTGCGGTGGGTCCGGCCGCTGCAGCGCATCCTCTGCGTCTTCGACGGCGAGGTGGTCCCCTTCACCATCGACGGCCATGTCTCGGGCGACCTGACCGAGGGCCATCGGTTCATGGGGACCGGCCAGGCCTTCCGCGTGCGCAATTTCGACGACTACGCCGACGGCCTGGCGCGGAACTTCGTGGTGCTCGATCCGCACGAGCGGCGCGAGCGGATCATGGACGCCGCGCGCACCCTCTGCTTCGCCCGCAATTTCGAGCTGGTGGAGGATGACGGCCTGCTGGACGAGGTCGCTGGCCTCGCCGAATGGCCGACGCCGGTGATGGGCGACATGGACCCGGCGTTCCTGGACCTGCCGCCGGAGGTGATCCGCACCTCCATGCGGGTCCACCAGCGGTTTTTCGCGGTGCGCGACCCGACTACCGGATTCCTGGTCCCGCACTTCATCACGGTGGCCAATATCGAGGCCACCGACGGCGGCAAGACCATCGCCACCGGCAACGCGCGCGTGCTGTCGGCGCGGCTCTCCGACGCCCGGTTCTTCTGGACCGAGGACCAGCGGGTCCGGCTGGAAGACCGCCTGGAAAAGCTGAAGGGCGTCACCTTCCACGCCAGGCTCGGGACCATGTACCAGCGGGTCGAGCGGATCACGAAGCTGGCCGGCGAACTGGCCGCCTTCACCGGCGCGGACAGGGCCAAGGCCGAGCAGGCCGCGCGCCTCTGCAAGGCCGACCTCGGCACCGGCATGGTGGGCGAGTTCCCCGAACTGCAGGGGGTCATGGGCGCCTACTATGCCGACAAGGAGGGTTTCGATCCGGAGATCGTCGACGCCATCCGCTCGCATTACCGCCCGCAGGGCCCGAGCGACGAGGTTCCCGCCCTGGCCGTGGGCGCGACCGTGGCGCTCGCCGACAAGCTGGACACGCTGGTGAGCTTCTTCGCCATCGACGAGAAGCCGACCGGGTCGCGCGATCCGTTCGCCCTGCGGCGGGCGGCGCTTGGCGTGATCCGGATCCTGCAGCAGACGCGCGCCCGGCTGCCACTCAAGCAGTTCGCATCGGATGACCTCATCGCCTTCTTCGCCGACCGCCTGAAGGTCATCCTGCGCGACCAGGGCCAGCGCCACGACCTCGTGGACGCCGTCTTCGCGCTCGGCGACGACGACATCGTGCGCATCGTCGCCAAGGTGTCGGCGCTGGCCGACTTCCTCGGGACCGAGGACGGGGCGAACCTGCTGGCCGGCTACAAGCGGGCGGTGAACATCCTCAAGGCCGAGGAGAAGAAGGGTGCGCTGCCCGTGGGCGATCCGATCGCCTCGGCGCCTGGCGAAGAGGGCGCGCTGACCGCCGCCGTCGGCCGCATGGAGGCCGCGCTCGACAAGGCGCTCGACAAGGAAGACTACGCTGCGGCCATGACCGCGCTGGCGGCGTTGCGGGCGCCGGTGGACGCCTTCTTTGACAAGGTCTTAGTGAACTCCGATGTACCTGCGGAGCGGGATAACAGGTTGCGATTGCTGGCCAAGGTCCGCGACGCCATGGGCCGCGTCGCCGATTTCGGCCAGGTTACCGGGTAAGTACGAGGGAAATCGATGACGTCCGACGCGATGGTGAAGACGCGCTGGGTCTACGCCTTTGGCGGCGGGGCCGCGGATGGCGACGCCTCGATGAAAGACTTGCTGGGCGGCAAGGGCGCCAACCTGGCTGAGATGTCGTCGCTGGGCCTGCCGGTTCCCCCGGGGTTCACCATCACCACCGAGGCTTGCAACCACTATTACGCGAACGCCCAGACCTATCCGCCGAACCTCAAGGATCAGGTCGCCGCCGCGCTTGCGGCCGTAGAGAAGCTGACCGGCAAGGCGTTCGGCGATGCGGCCAACCCGCTGCTGGTTTCGGTGCGATCCGGCGCGCGGGCCTCGATGCCCGGGATGATGGACACAGTCCTGAACCTGGGCTTGAACGACCAGACGGTGGAGGGGCTGGCCAAGCTTGCGGGCGACCGGCGCTTCGCCTTCGACAGCTACCGCCGTTTCATCCAGATGTACTCCAACGTGGTCCTCAACCTGGATCACCACATGTTCGAGGAAATCCTTGATGAACATAAGGAAAGACTCGACGTCACCGTCGACACCGCGCTCTCCGCCGACGACTGGGAGGCCGTCGTCATCGACTACAAGAAGGCCGTCGAAAGCGAGCTGGGCGCGGAGTTCCCGCAGGATCCGCAGGCCCAGCTCTGGGGCGCGGTCGGCGCCGTCTTCGCGAGCTGGATGAACGACCGGGCGAAGTTCTACCGCCGCATGCACGACATCCCGGAAAGCTGGGGCACGGCCGTCAACGTCCAGTCCATGGTGTTCGGCAACATGGGCGAGACCTCCGCGACGGGCGTGGCCTTCACCCGCAATCCGTCCACTGGCGAGAACCGGCTCTACGGCGAATATCTGATCAACGCCCAGGGCGAGGACGTAGTCGCCGGCATCCGCACACCGCAGGCGCTGACCAAGATCGCCCGCGAGGAAATGGGTGAGAAGAACCCATCCATGGAGGAGGCGCTGCCCGAGGTCTTCGTGCAGTTCAAGGCGGTCGTCGAGAAGCTCGAGACCCACTACCGCGACATGCAGGACATCGAGTTCACGGTCGAAAAAGGCCGGCTCTACATGCTGCAGACGCGCAACGGAAAGCGCACCGCCAAGGCCGCGCTGAAGGTCGCGGTCGACCTGGCCTCGGAAGGCCTGATCACCCGGGAAGAAGCGGTGATGCGCGTCGAGCCGTCATCGCTCGACCAGCTGCTGCATCCGACCATCGACCCTGGCTCGAACCGCGAAGTGATCGCGACCGGCCTGCCAGCCTCACCCGGCGCGGCCACAGGCAAGATCGTCTTCACCGCCGCCGAGGCCGAGGTCCAGGGCGGATCGGCCGGCGCCGTCATCCTGGTGCGCGAAGAAACCAGCCCCGAGGATATCCGCGGTATGGACGCTGCGCGCGGCATCGTCACCGCCCGGGGCGGCATGACCAGCCACGCCGCCGTCGTGGCGCGCGGCATGGGGCGGCCTTGCGTCTCCGGGGCGGGGGAAATCCACATCGACGTGAAGGCGGGTGAAATGCGCGCCCGGGGCCGCACCTTCCGCGCCGGCGACATCATCACCATCGACGGCTCGACCGGCGAGGTCCTGTCGGGCGTCGTTAAAATGATCGAGCCGGAGCTTTCCGGTGACTTCGCGACGCTCATGGAATGGGCTGACGGCGTGCGCCGGCTCAAGGTCCGCGCCAACGCCGAGACCGCTGTCGACGCCCGGACCGCGCGGCAATTCGGCGCCGAGGGCATCGGCCTTTGCCGCACCGAGCACATGTTCTTCGACCCCACCCGGATCGCCGCGGTGCGCGAGATGATCCTGGCCGATGACGAGGCCGGCCGGCGGCTGGCGCTCGCCAAGATCCTGCCCATGCAGCGCGACGACTTCGTCGAACTGTTCGGGATCATGGAGGGGTTGCCAGTCACGATCCGCCTGCTCGACCCGCCGCTGCACGAATTCCTTCCGCACACGGAGGAAGATGTCGCCGCCGTGGCCGCGGCCACCGGCCTCGACGCCGCCAAGCTGCTGCGAAGGGCTCAGGAACTGCAAGAGGTGAACCCCATGCTGGGCCATCGCGGCTGCCGCCTGGGGGTGAGCTATCCCGAGATCTACGAGATGCAGGTGCGCGCGATCATCGAGGCCGCCTGCGAAGTGGCCGCCGCCGGCCGTCCGGCGCCGATCCCGGAAATCATGCATCCCCTGGTCGCCAAGGGTGAGGAGATGAAATATCTCCGTATGCTGACGGATCGCGTTGCCAAACAGGTGATCGCCGAAAAGGGCCGTGAGATCGAATATCTGGTCGGCACGATGGTCGAGCTGCCGCGCGCGGCCATCCGGGCCGGCGATCTGGCCGAATACGCCGAGTTCTTTTCCTTTGGCACCAACGACCTGACCCAGACGACCTTCGGCATCAGCCGCGATGACTCAGGCCGGTTCCTCAACGCCTACATCGACAAGGGCATCTTCGAGAGGGACCCCTTCGTCACCCTCGACCAGGAGGGCGTCGGCGACCTGATCCGCATCGCCGCCGAGCGGGGCCGGGCAGTGAAGCCGGACGTGAAGCTCGGCATCTGCGGCGANNCGCCTCGCCGCCGCCCAGGCCGCGATCGGCGAGCGCGAAAAGGATCGCTAAGGCTCCACCCGAGGCTCAGTTCCCCGTCGTAGGCTCGTGGCGGGCGGCGATCCAGGCGTTGACCTGCGGAAGCCGCCGCGCCTGGATGTCGGCGTTGTTGCGGATCGTCGCGAGCGCGGTCTGCACTTCCCCTTGCGCGTCCGGCGGGATGTTCTTCGCCGCATAGGCCGCGAGTTCGGCCGCGAGCTTGGGATCGTTGGACGCTCCGGCGATGCGCGGCACGAAGGTCGAACGGCCGAGGGCGTCCAGGCTGCGGGTGATGGCCGGCAGGTTGGCCAGCGTGAACCGCCAGGCCAGCTCCGGATGGACGTTCGACACCTCCCGCACCAGCAGCGGCGCGAAATTGGTCGGCGCTTCGTCGGTGATGGCCAGCTTCAGGACCTCTCGCGCCAGCTCGTCGTCCTCGGCGGCCGCCAGATCGATGTAGAGCTCATTGCGCTCCAGCGGATTGCGGGCGGCGCGCGCGAGGGTGCGCAGCGCATTGAAGGTCTGGCTGTCCGCAGAGCGGGCCGCGCCCACCAGCACCCAGCGCCGTTCATCGGGGCCCAGGTGTGAAAGGTCGCTGCGGGCGGCTGCGAAGCGCCGTCGGGCCTCGGCGTTGACCGCGGGGTCGCCGATCTGGCTGAGCGCCAGCAAAAGGGTTTCGCGCAGGATGGCCTCGGTGGGTGGCTCGCCCGGGCGGGCGTCGAAGCCGACGCGCCTGACCTGCGGCGAGAGCAGGGCCGAGGCCCAGGCGCGGTAGGCCGTCCGCTGAGGGCCGGCGCTGTAGTAGCCGTCGACGCCCGCTATGGTCCGGGCCTGTTCGAGCCAGACCACGGCGTCGGCGCCGACCGGCAGAGCCGCGCTCAGGCGCAGGTAGTCGGAGATCGGCGTCTCGCCGCCCATCCCCAGCGCCAGGCTGTCCTCCAGCAGGCCGAACTGGTCGGCGACCGACAGGCGGCCGAAGTTCTCGGCGAGAGGGGCGAAGGCGGTCTGGTCGTAAGACACCCGGAAATAGCCGCCTTGGCCGGCGTTCACGACGGAGCCGAACGCGACGGCCTGGGGGGAAATGCGCGAGACCAGCCGGTCAGCGACCGGGCCGCCCCGCGCGGCTTGCACCCGCACCGGCGCGCGCCAGGAGATCACCCCGTTGCGGGCCTCGATCTCCCGCTCGCTCTGCCCGACGTTGACGGACTGGACCTGGGCGTCGTTGGCCAGCCGCCGCTCGGTCAGCACCAGCTCGCCGCCCGTGGTGGCCGCGTGGATCAGCGGCACGCCAGGCTGGGTGGTGAAGTCGCGCGCGATGGTGGAGACCGGCTTGCCCGCCGCCTTGTCGATGGCCCGCCACAGGTCGTCGCTGGTGGCGTTGCCGTAGGCGTGCTCGGCCATGTAGGCGCGAACCCCATCGCGCCAGGCGTCGGGGCCGGCGTAGGCCTCCAGCATCCGGATCACCGCCTCGCCCTTCTTGTAGGTGATCGGGTCGAAAGCCTGCTCTGCCTGGGAGACCGAGGCGATGCGCTGCACGATCGGGTGGGTGGAGGGCCGCGCGTCGATCAGCATAGCGTTGTTCTTGTCGCCGATCGCCGACAGCAGGGTGCGCCATTCGGGGTGAAAGTGGTCGGTGGCCTTGGCGCCCATCCAGCTGGCGAAGCCCTCGTTCAGCCAAAGGTCGTCCCACCAGGCCATGGTGACTAGGTCGCCGGACCACAGGTGCGCCATCTCGTGGGCCACGACCTTGTAGATCAGCTGGCGGTCGGCGCCGCTTGAGAGGCGCGGGTCGAAGACCACATTGGTCTGGCTGAACAGGATCGCGCCCCAGTTCTCCATCGAGCCCGAGACGTCGCCGGGCGCGGCCACCAGATCGAGCTTGGGCAGCGGGTATTTCCGGCCGAAATAGTCATTGTAGTAGGGCAGGAGCTGGCTGGCGCTATCCAGCGCATAGCGGGCGGCCTCGGTGTCGCCGCGGCGGATCACGACGCTAACGGTGGTCCCTTCCACCTCGCGGCTGACCCGCACCAGGTCGCCCACGCCGAAGAACAGCAGGTAGGAGCTCATCCGGGGCGTCGGCTGGAAGCGCACGCGCTTCAGGCCGCCGGGCATCTCCTCGCTGGAGGCCTCCGGCATGTTGGAGATGGCCAGCTGATCCTTCGGAACGACCGCGGTGACGGAGAACACCGCCTTTTTCGACGGTTCGTCGAAGACCGGCAGGAAGCGGCGCGCGTCGGCCGGCTCGAACTGCGTGGCCAGCATGCGGCCGCCGGAATAATCCACGTGGAAGAGGCCCGACGGGCTGTCGTTGATCCGCGCGGTGTAGTCGATCACCAGGACGTGGCGGCCCGGCGCGATCCGCTGGCCGGTGGAGAAGGTCGCGGTCTGGGTTCGGGGATCCAGGGCCGATGTCGCCGCTTCGCCGTCGATGCTGGCCGCGACCATGGTCAGGTCGAGCGCGTTGAGGGTGACCGCCGCCGTGGACCTGGTGACGTCCATCGTGACCGACACCCGGCCCGCGAACGTCAGCTTGGCGAAGTCGGGGGTGACGGTGAGGTCGTAAGCCACCGGCTCTACGCCGGTGGGCAGCTGGGTCGGGACGGCGGCGAGGGCAGGCGCTGCGACCAGGAGGGCGAAGAGGGCGATGAGGACACGCATGGCCGATACGATATTCCGTCGCGTCACCAGGTCCAGTCCTTCGCCGATTTGCGGCAGCCGCCGTCCTTCCAGCCGGTCCAGCCGCGGCCGCGGACCACCTGGCCGGCATGCGCGCCGGTGGGTTCGCCGTCCTTCAGCACCGGCTGACCGTTGACCAGGACGTCGCTGACGCCGGTGGCGAACTGCTGGGGTTTGGTGAAGGTGGCGTGGTCGGTCACCGTCCGGGGATCAAACACCACGACATCGGCGTAGTAGCCGGTCTTCAGCAGGCCGCGGTCATGGAGGCCCAGGTTGTGGGTGGGCAGGGCGGAGAGGCGCTGCACGGCCTCCGGCAAGGTGATCAGGTGCTCGTCGCGGGCGTACTTGCCCAGTACGCGCACGAAGTTGCCGTAGGCGCGCGGATGGGTGGAAGACAGCAGGAAGACGCCCTCCGGGGCCTGGGCCGCGGCGTCGGAGCCGAAGCTGACCCAGGGCAGTTTCACCTGCTTGGCCACATTGGCCTCATCCATCAGGAAGTAGACCACCTGGACCCGTGACCCGTCGGCGATGATCAGGTCGATGATGGTGTCTTCCGGCGATGTGCCGCGCGCCTTGGCGACCTCGGCCAGGGTCTTGCCCGTAAGCGGCTTCAACGTGGCGCTCTTGAAGCCCACCAGAAGCGTCCCTTCCGGTCCGGCCTGGACGAACAGATTCTCCCAATCCTTGGGGTGAGCCTGGTGCATCTCCGCCAGCACCTTGGCGCGGGTGGCGGGATCCTTCAGGCGCGCGACCCACGCCTCCACGCCCCCGGCCTGCACCCAGGTCGGCATGGCGGCGTCGAAGCCTGTGGAGCCGGCGGTATAGGTGTACATGTCCGCCGTGATCCGTTGGCCCCTGGCCCGGGCCGCCTCGATGCGGGCGATGAGCGTGTCTTCCTTCGGCCAGTTGTCGCGGCCGCTAACCTTCATGTGGAAGATCTCGGCCGGCGCGCCGGAGCGGCGGGAGATCTCGATCAGCTCGTCCGTCGCCTCGATCAGCCGATCGCCTTCGGAGCGCATGTGGCTGATGTAGATGCCGCCGCACTTGCCGGCCTCGGTGGTCAGCGCGGCCAACTCGTCGGTCCTGGCGAAAGTCGAGGGGGCGTAGATCAGCGCCGAGCCGACGCCCATGGCGCCGTCCTGCATCGCCTGGCGCACCAGCTTGCGCATGGCCGCGAGCTGCTCGGGGCTGGGTTGCACGTCGTCCTCGCCCAGCACATAGGTCCGCACCGTGCCCGCGCCGATGAAGGAAGCGACGTTG
>PLEH01000326.1 GCA_003136395.1 Phenylobacterium sp. | reverse complement strand
GTCATGGACGGCCACTTCGTGCCCAACATCACCATCGGCCCGGACGTGGTGAAGGCGCTGCGCCCGCACGTGAAGATCCCGATGGACGTCCACCTGATGATCTCGCCGGTCGACCCCTATCTTGAGGCGTTCCGGGCCGCCGGCGCCGACATGATCAGCGTCCACCCCGAGGCCGGCCCCCACCTCAACCGCACGCTTGGCGAAATTCGAAAGCTGGGGGCCAAGGCTGGGGTGGTGTTCAACCCCTCGACCGACCCCAGCGTGATCCAGTGGATGATGGACGACGTCGACCAGATCCTGGTGATGTCGATCAATCCCGGCTTCGGCGGGCAGAGCTTCATGCGCTCCCAGCTCGCCAAGATCGCCGCGCTCCGGGCCATGATCGACGCCACCGGGCGCGACATACCGCTGGAGGTGGACGGCGGGGTGACGCCGGAGACCGCGCGGCTCTGCGTCGAGGCCGGGGCGACGGCCCTGGTGGCGGGCACGGCGGTGTTCCGCGGGGGGCCCGGCGCCTACGCGGCCAATATCGCCGCCCTGCGCGGCGCCTGAGCGGCGGGAGGTCTGCTCGTGGCGGGCTCGCCCCTCGACCGCATCCCCGCAGGCTATGAGCTGCTCGCCGCCGCCCTCGCCCCGGGGCGGCGGTGGGAGCTGGAGTGGCGGGCCTCGCCGATCCATCACCTGCTCCTGGCTGGACCGCGCCCCGAGGGTCTGGGCGCCAGCCCCACCGACCGGCGCCCGGCCGACCCCGAGGCCGGCCGACGCCTGCTGGCGGGGGGCTTCGTTTTCGCCGGCGAGACGCTCACCACCGGCCCGCGCGGCGATCCCTGGGACCGTCCCTGCCCCAGCCGCCGGTTCGCGATCGCCCTGCACGGGTTCGGCTGGCTGAAGGACCTGGCGGCGCACGGCGACCCGGGCGCCTGGGAGGCGCTGCGGCTGACCCTGGCCTGGCGGCGGCTGTTCGGCCGCTGGAACAGCTTCTCCTGGGCGCCGGAGATCGTCGAGCGGCGGGTGTTCAACCTGGCCTGCGCGATCCGGGCGATCTCGGGTCCCGCGTCGGACGCCGAGGCCGACCAGATCGCCGCCGACCTGGCGCGCCAGGCGCGGTTCCTGCTGAGCCTGAACGCGGGTCCGGCGCGGGCGGCGGAGCGGGCCGCCGCGGCGGCGGTCGCGGGCGCGGCCCTGGGCGGCGTCGCCGGAGAGCGGCTGCTCGACCGGGGACTCGACCGCCTCGCCCAGGTCCTGCCGCAGACCGTGGCCCAGGACGGCGGCCACGCCAGCCGCAGCCCGCAGGCGGGCCTCGAGCTCTACTTCGACCTCTCGACGCTCGACGAGGTGTTGGCGCAGCTCGGGAACGCCCCGCCCGACGAGATGGCCCGCGCGCTGGCCCGACTGGCGGCGGCCGCGCGGTTCCACACCCTTCTCGATGGTCGACTCGCGGCGTTCCAGGGGGGCGAGGCGCTGTCGCCGGCCTATATCGCCGCCGCCCGCGCCCAGGACGAGGCCGCTGACCGCGACCTTCCGGCGGCCTGCGGCGGCTACCACCGCCTGGAGGCCCGATCGCTGCAGATTCTCGCCGACGCCGCGGCGCCGGCCGCGGGCGCCTGGAGCCAGGCCGCCTGCGCCCAGCCGCTCGCCATCGAGGTGCTGGCGGGCGGCAAGCGGCTGATCGTCGGCTCCGGCTGGTCGCCCGGCGCGTGCGCGGCGCAGGCGCTGAGGCTCGTGGACGGCGCCTCCACGGCCGCGGTCTCCGACACGGCCTGCGGGGCCCCGCTGAGCGGCTTCGCCGCCAGGATGCTCGGTCCGCGCCTGCGCGACGCCTATTCCGTCCTGGAAATGCGCCGGCACGAGGCGCCGGGCGCGCTGTGGCTGGAGCTGGCGCACGATGGCTGGATCCGCCGCTACGGCCTGCGCCACGAGCGCCGGCTCTATCTCGACATCGACGCCGATGAACTGCGCGGCGAGGACCGGCTGGTTCCGGTGGCGAAACAGCGGGGCCGGGATGGCCGCCGCTTCGTGCCCTTCGTCGTCCGCTTCCACCTGCACCCACAGGTCAGCGCGCTGATCGCCCGCGACAAGAAGAGCGCGCTTCTGAAGGCCGAGGGCGAGGAGACCGGCTGGTGGCTGCGCACCGACGCGCTGGAGGTGGCGCTGGAGGCCTCGACACACCACCAGGACGGCCTCACCCGCCACGGCCAGCAGATCGCGCTGCGCGGCCAGGCGCGGCTCGACGCCGGCGCCAAGGTCCGATGGAAACTGTCCTCGGCCGCGACCGAGCGTCCCGATCACGCCGACAGTGAGCAGACCTCCGTTGACGCGGCGGAGGCGTCGGCCTAAGCCGCGCACATTCCGCGTGACTGGCGAAACTGAGGTGGGCGACCACCGGGGAGCGCGGAACCATATCGACGCCGCTCGCCTGGGCATTTTCCGTGAAACGCCAGGAGAATGCCGTGCCAGCCGCCCCCGATTTACCGCCCGCCCCGGACCGCGCCCCGCTCAAGCGCGCG
>PLEH01000214.1 GCA_003136395.1 Phenylobacterium sp. | reverse complement strand
CTCTCGCCAGATTGCCGGTCCCGTCGGGATCGTAGGCTGCAAGCGCCTTGGCCCTGTCGGCCCCGAAGGGCGCCATCAGGGCGTCTATCGTCGGCGAGGTGTTGAAGCCCAGGTCCGCGCCATTGGCCCCGGCCATAAGGGCGACCTTGGCCTGCCGGCGGCCGAGGTAGGCGGCCTGCGGCGTCTCCACCAAAAGCTTCCCGTCGGTGACCGGCCCAGGATAGGTGGCCGCGTTGGCGTTGGAGGTGAACATGTTGAGGTTGCCGGTGACCGCCGCCGCCGGCAGCGCGCGCAGCCTGGCGAGCGCCGCGGCGCCGCCGCCCTCGATCCCCTGCGCCTTGGCGAAGGCCAGGCCCGTGGCCTCCGCCGCGCCGATCGCGACCGCCGGACCCTCGTTCGTGCGTCCGCCGCCGCTTTCGACAATGGCCCGCTGGAAGAGTCCCTTGCCCAGGGGCGAGGCCGTGAGGACGTGGACCGAGAACCCTCCGGCGGACTCCCCAAAGAGGGTGACGTTCATGGGATCACCGCCGAAGGCCGCGATGTTGCGCTGGACCCACTGCAGGGCCGCGAGCTGATCCATGTAGCCGTAGTTCCCCTTGAGGTCGTCAGGGTGCTCCGCCGTGAGCGCAGGGTGGGCGAAAAAGCCGAAGCGGCCGAGGCGATAGTTGATGCTCACGAACACCACGCCGCCGCGGGCGAAGTTGTCGCCCTGGTAGATCGCCGGCTGGGTGCCGCCGTTGACCAGGCCGCCGCCGTAGATCCAGACCATGACGGGGAGCTTCTTCGCCGAGGCTTCCGCCGGCCGCCAGACGTTAAGGTAGAGGCAGTCCTCACCCAGGTCCGTGCCCATTCCCGGATCGCCCTTCACCTCCGCCTGCAGGCAGTCGTGGCCGTTCTTCAGCGCGGGCTTGACCCCGGTCCAGGGCTTGGCCCTCTGCGGCGGACGCCAGCGCAGATCGCCCACCGGCTGTTCGGCGAAGGGCACGCCCTTGAAGGCCAGGACTCCGTCAACGGCCGCGCCCTGCAGGCGGCCGGAGTCCACCTTTACGACGGTCGGCGACAGCGCGGCGGCGGCCGCGGACGCCATCAGGACGGCGCAGGCCAGGACGGCGAGCGGCAGAGACAGTTTGAACATCCGGTGCGCCCCAGGATCGATGGCGGCATCTCATGCTGTTACGGCCGCCCGGGCAAGCCCGTCGCGTCACGACAGCCGATACACCGTGTCCGGCCCCGGCGGGCCGCCGGCTTCGATGTCGCCGCCGCGCTCCAGGTGGATGATCGCGGCCAGCATGGAGCGGGCGGCGGCGGGCCAGAGGCGCTCGTCGACGTCGCGGTAGAGCTTGGGCGTAAGGTCGCGGATGCGCGCCGGGCCATCGGCGAGCGCCAAGAGAATCTGGTCGATCCGCTCCTGGCGGTGGGTGAGGTAGGCGTCGATGAAGGGCGTGACCTGCAGGATCGGTGGGCCGTGGGTGGGCCACAGCGTCGTGAATTCGTGGGCGCGGATCTTCTGAAGGCTGTCGATGTAGTCGGTCATGTCGCCGTCGGGAGGGGTGATGACCGTGGTCGACCAGCCCATGATGTGGTCGCCGGTGAAACAGGCGTTCTCTTGCCGCAGCGCATAGCAGAGGTGGTTGGAGGTGTGGCCGGGCGTCGGGATGGCCTCCATTGTCCAGCCGGGACCTGAGACCTCGCCGCCGCCGCAGAGGCTGACGTCGGGCCTGAAATCGTGGTCGTGGCCGGCCTCCATCTTCACCTCGCCGGTATCCTCCTCCTCGTGGCCCGCCACCGCGCAGCCGTAGATCGTGGCGCCGGTCGCGGCCTTCAGGGGTCCGGCCAGGGGGGAGTGGTCGGAGTGGTGGTGGGTGATCAGGATGTGGGTCACGCGCTCCCCGGCGACGGCGGCGAGAAGGGCGGCCAGGTGCGCCGGGTCGTCGGGACCCGGGTCGATGACGGCCACCTCGCCCTGGCCGACGATGTAGGTCCCGGTGCCCTTGAAGGTGAAGGGGCCAGGGTTATTGGCGACGACCCGGCGGATCAGCGGCGAGACCTGATCGCAGGCGCCGTAGGTGAACTCGATCTCGCGGACATAGGGGATCATCCGCCGAGCACGCCGGTCAGGTCGTAACCGGCCTCGCGGCCCAGGCTGACCAGCTCGCCGCGGGTCATGGCGCCGGACATGGCCTGGCCGATCGACCAGGTGGTGATCGAGCGCGTCCCGGAGCGGCAGTAGGCCAGCACCGGGCCCGCGGCGGCCTCGACAGCCTGGCGCACCGCCTCGACTTCGGCCGGGCCCGGCGCGCCCCGCACGGGGATGTGCGCGTATTCGAGGCCGGCGGCATGCGCAGCGGCCTCGATCTCGGCGCTCTGGGCGGCGTCGGGGTCCTCGCCGTCGGGACGGTTGTTGATGATGGTGGTGAAGCCTTGCCGCTTGGCCTCGGCCACGTCGGCGACGCTGATCTGCGGGGCGACGGAGAGGTCTTCGGTGACGCGTCGGAAGTCAGACATGAGGTCCTGGGAAAGCTGGAGGAGCCCTTCGTTGACGGGGCTGGGTGAACTTACGCAATGTGCGGCCCAAAGAGCACCTCTGAAAAGACCCCGTGCGGGAGGCGACGCCAAGGCCATGTTCCGCTTCATCGGCCGGCGCCTGCTGGTGGCGATCCCGACGCTGTTCCTGGTGGTCACGCTCGCCTTCTTCATGATGCGCGCGGCGCCGGGCGGGCCGTTCGACAGCGACCGGAAGCTCTCGCCCGCCATCGAGAAGAACGTGCTGGCGAAATACGGCATGAACCGGCCGCTGGGGGCGCAGTACCTGAGCTATCTGGCCGGCGTGGCGCGCGGCGACCTGGGGCCGTCGCTGAAGTACCGGGACAAGTCGGTCCTGGAGATCCTCAAGGAGAACTATCTGGTCTCGCTCAAGCTCGGCGGCTCGGCGATCCTGCTGGCGGCGCTCATCGGGGTGAGCCTCGGCGTGCTGGCGGCGATGCGGCAGAACCGGGCCGCCGACTACGGGGTCATGACCGTGGCGATCCTGGGGGTCTGTATCCCGACCTTCGTCACAGCGCCGCTGCTGGTGCTGGCGTTCGCCTCCAAACTGGGCTGGTTGCCCAGCGCCGGTTGGAACGGCGGGGCTCTCGTCAACATGGTGCTGCCGGTGACGGTGCTCGCCCTGCCGCAGATCGCGATCATCTCACGCCTGACCCGCGCCGGGATGGTCGAGGTGCTGCACTCCAACTATGTGCGCACGGCCCGCGCCAAGGGCCTGTCCGAGCGCCGGATCGTCACCCACCACGCGCTGAGGGCCGCGATCCTTCCACTGGTCAGCTACCTGGGCCCCGCCTGCGCCGGTCTGATCACCGGATCGCTGGTGGTGGAGAAGATCTTCAACCTGCCCGGGTTGGGGAAGTTCTTCGTGATCAGCGCGCTGCAGCGGGACTACACGGTGGTGATGGGGATGGTGATCTTCTACGCCGCGCTGATCCTGATCCTGAACCTGCTCGCCGATCTCGCCCACGCGGCGCTCGATCCGCGCGTGAGGCTGGCGTGAGCGTGGCGATGGGCGCCTCCGCCGGGCCGCCGCTCAAGGGGCGCAGCCTGTGGGACGACGCGCGGCGGCGGCTGCTGCGCAATCGCGGCGCCGTGACCGGGATGGTGGTTCTGGGGCTGCTGGTGAGCGCCGCCGCCGTGGGGCCGGCGCTCACCCCCTGGGGCTACGACCAGGTGAACAAGACCGACGTCTGGTTCGCGCCCCTGCAACACGGGCACCTGTTCGGGACCGACGCGCTCGGCCGCGACCTCCTGGCGCGGCTCTTGATGGGCCTTCGGGTCTCGCTGGCCATCGGCCTGGTGGCGACCTTCGTTTCGCTCGTCATCGGGGTCGCCTGGGGATCGGTGGCGGGGTTCGTGGGCGGGCGGCTGGACGAGGTGATGATGCGCTTCGTCGACGTGCTCTATTCCCTGCCGTTCATCTTCTTCGTGATCCTCCTGATGGTCACCTTCGGGTCGAACTTCATCCTGATCTTCGTGGCCATAGGGGCGGTGGAGTGGCTGACCATGAGCCGGATCGTGCGCGGCCAGACGCTGACGCTGAAACACAAGGAGTTCGTGGAGGCGGCGCGGGCGGCGGGTCTGGGGCGCGGCGGCATCATCGCGCGCCACATCGTGCCGAATCTCCTGGGGCCAGTGGTGGTCTATGTGACCCTGACCATACCGGCGGTGATCCTGGCCGAGAGCTTCCTGAGCTTCCTGGGCCTAGGGGTCCAGCCGCCCATGGCTTCGCTGGGCACCCTGATCGCCAGCGGTGCGTCCGACATGGAGCTGGCGCCGTGGCTGCTGATCTTCCCGTCGGCGGTGATGGTGGTGACGCTGATGAGCTTCAACTTCATCGGCGACGGCCTGCGCGACGCCATCGATCCGAAGGACAGGTAGAAAAAACCGCTTATCCCGGCCTTCGCCGGGATGAGCGGAGTCTCTCACTCCACCCGGTGGACCTTGACCTCGCGCTGGTTGCCGACGGTCATCATGTAGCTGCCGAGCGAGGCCTTGCGGATCTTCACCGCCTGACCGGGCTTGGGATCGAGGGGGATTTCGCTGGCGTCGATCTGGACCCAGGTCGCGCCGTCTTCGAGCTTGACCTCCCAATGGCCGTTGAGGAGCTTGCGGGCCGAGGCGATCTTGCCCTCCGCCGTGGCGATCTCCTCAGGTTTCTCGCCGCGACTGAACAGCGACATTGACGGCAGGGTGAAGCCGAAGGCCTGGCGGCGCACCTTGCGGGCCTGTTCGCGGTTGACCACAACGATGTCGCCCTTGGCCTCGGCCTGGTCGAGCACGGAGGCGGCTTGGTCGTAGCAGGCCAGGCGCTGGGTGGGGTCGGCGATCTTCTTGCAGTCGATGAGCTGCTGCAGCTCCTTGGCCCGCTCCTGGTCGGGGGCCGGGGCGGCCGCCAGGGGTGGCGCGGACGCCGACAGGCTCGCGATCAGAACGCCGGCTGCGAGCACGCGCGCGCGAACCCCAAATACTGTCATCGGATCGACCCCTGGCGTCTAAATGATTCCGCCATTGAAGCCCCCCTGGGAGGTGCGCGCAATCATTCGATCCGCGCGCTCCAGGCCCTGGAACGCGCTTGCGCCGAACCGGGGCCATCGTGGGACAGGAGCTTGGCGTAAAGCCGCCATAAGAGGGCGAAATGCGCGCATCTCCCTCGGCGCGCCCAATCTGTGACCAGAATGCGACAGGTCGCTCTCCACAACATAGCCGAAAGCTAATGTTCGTTGACCGGTAGTTGGATACGCTCGTAACTCCGCCGTAACCGGGCTCGACTGAGATTCCGGGAACGAATTTGTTTGGGGGCTGGCCAGCCTTTCGGGGCGGCCGCTGGAGGATGTAGACCGTGAAAATCCAAAACACGCGGGAGCGCCTGTTGGCCTCCTCGATGATCTGCGGCGCGGCCTTCCTGGGCCTGTCCGCCACTCAGGCCTACGCGGCCGATGCGGCCAGCGGGGAAGTCTCCGAAATCATCGTGACCGGGACGCGGATCCCGTCGCCGAACCTCACCTCCATCGCGCCCGTGACCACGGTCGGCAACGCCGACATCAAGGCTCAGGGCGTCACCCGGATCGAGGACATCACCAACTCCCTGCCGCAGGTGTTCGCCGGCCAGGGCTCCTCGATCACCAACGGCTCCAACGGTACGGCCACGGTCAACCTGCGCGGCCTCGGGTCGTCCCGCACCCTGGTGCTGATCGACGGCCGCCGCTCGCAGCCGACCCCTGCCGACCTGAACTTCATCCCCGCGGCCCTGGTCGAACGGGTGGACGTGCTGACCGGCGGCGCCTCGGCCACCTACGGCGCCGACGCGGTCTCGGGCGTCGTCAACTTCATCATGCTGAAGAACTTCGAGGGCGTGCGGATCGACGCGCAGTACTCGGGCTACCAGCACGACAACAACAACTCCACCGGCCAGAACGCCCTGAACGCGGCGCGGCCCACGGCCATCCTGCCCTTCCAGTTCACGATTCCCGGCAATCTGTTCGAGGGCGAGGGCTCGGAAGTCTCCATGGTGCTCGGCGTCAACGCGCCGGACGGCAAGGGCAACATCACCGCCTACGCCACCTACCGCCAGAACAACGCCATCCTGGAAGCCGACCGCGACTTCTCCAAGTGCACGCTCTCGTCCAACGCCGCGGGCTTCGTCTGCTCGGGTTCGGGCACGGCCTTCCCGGCCCGCGTCGGCAGCCAACTGGTCGATCCGACGACGTTCAACACCTTCCGCCCGCGCGTGGGGACGGACGTGTTCAACTTCGGTCCGGCCAACTTCTTCGTGCGGCCTGACGAGCGTTACAGCCTGGGCGCCTTCGCCCACTACGAGATCGCGCCCTGGGCGACGGCCTACATGGACACCATGTTCATGGACGACAATTCCACGGCCCAGATCGCCGCGGGCGGCATCTTCGCCGGCACCTTCTCGATCAACTGCGCGAACCCGCTGCTCAGCGCGCAGGAAAAAACCCAGATCAGCGCCACGGCGGCCACCGGCGGCGGCACCTGCGCGGCCAACCCGGCCGGCACCTTTACGGGCACCGTCTCGCGTCGTCTGCTCGACCAGGAGCAGACCGGCCGTCTGACCCAGTTCCGTCACAACGACTACCGCATCGTGGTCGGC
>PLEH01000254.1 GCA_003136395.1 Phenylobacterium sp. | reverse complement strand
ATGTCCCGATCAATCCACTAGGTGGGGGCGCCGGAAGCGGAAATGACGGCAGGGATCAGAATCGTGACCTCAGGGGTCAAGACAGCGGCGGAAAGATGCTGCGCCCCACGGTAGCCGCCGGTTTCGCGCGCGCGCTTCTGGATCTGGCGGTCGAGATGGGCGCCAACCGCCAAGTATTGGCCGAGCGGTCCGGGATCGACATCGAGGATCTGGAGGATCAGGACAACCGTATTGGCCTGTCCAACTACATGGCGCTGATGCGCGCCGGGAAGGAACTCGCCAACGAGCCCGCCCTGGCTCTCCATTTCGGCGAAGCCTATGACGCCGCCGAGCTGTCGATCGTGGGGCTGATGGCCTATGGGTGTGAGACGGCGGCGGACGCATTCGCGCAGCTGGGCCGCTATAGCCGGCTGATGACTGACGTTGAACTCGTCGGCGAGGCTGGCTCCCGCCACCTGCTCACGCGCGAGGAGGGCCGTATATGCCTGGTCGACACGCGCAAGGATCCGAACGCTTTCCCGGAGCTCACCGAGACAGGGTTCGCCCGCTTGGTCAGCACCGGCCGCCGCATGCCCGGGGAAATGGCCTTCCTGAGGGAGGTCCATGTAACCCACCCGGCGCCGGCCTACCGCGCGGAGTACGATCGGATCTTCCAGGTCCCGGTGGTCTTCGAGAGCGACAGGAACGCGCTGGTCCTGAGCGACGACGACTCGTGGCTCACGCAGAAAATCGCCCGTCAGTCGCGCTATGTGTTCGGCGTGTTGAATCAGCGCGCCGAGGCGCTCCTCGAAGAGCTGGAGACTTCTACGTCCACGCGCGGACGCGTCGAAAGCCTGTTGATGCCGATCCTCCACACCGGCGACGCAAAGATGGACCGGATCGCCGAACAGATGGGGCTTAGTCGTCCGACACTCTTCCGCAAGCTCAGAGCCGAGGGCGTCACCTTCGAGAGGATCCTGGATGAATTCCGCCATCGGATGGCGCTCAGCTACCTGGATGGAAGGACGGTATCGGTAAACGAAACGGCCTTTCTCGTTGGCTTCTCGGAAGCGGCTTCGTTCAGTCGCGCTTTCAAGCGCTGGACCGGATTGAGTCCGCGAGCGATGCAGAAGCGGTCTGCCGCCGAAGCGTGATTCCAGGCGTCGAGCGTTCAGGAGAGTCGCTCGACCAAGATGCACGACCCGCAGAGTCACCCTCGCCTACCGCCTCAGCCCAGTGGCCTGCAAACGTGTCCGGACGGTTTTCGAGTAGGTGCGCCCGACCGGCACGCGGGCGCCCGAGGCGAGGATGAGCTCGATCAGGCCGCGCTGGCGGCGCTCGACCTGAGCGACGGCGGACAGGTTGACGACGAACGAGCGGTGCACCCGAAGGAACAGGTCCGGCTCAAGCTCGTCGTAGAGCGCCTGCAGTCCGCCGTGGACGAGGTGCTCGCCCGACGGTGCATGCACGCGGACATAGTCGTGTTCCGCTTCAAAGAGTTCGACCGTCTCGAGCCTCAGGCGCGCCGCGCCGCGCCGGGTCTGCACCCAGATGTCGGCGCGGCCGTTGCGGGCGTTTCCATTCCAGACCGTGCGGTCTGGAGGCGCCATGAGCCGCAGTTCCAGTTCACGGAGTCCCCCGCGCGCCTCTTCCGCGGCGGTTTCCGCGTCCGCCAAAGCCCGCTCGCGGTGCGCCAAGGTGTCGCTGTAGCCGATCGCGAGCCAGCCGCAGGCCCAGGCGCTGAAAACACAGGCCAGGGCCGCAGCATTCAGCGACACCTCGCGCAGGACGCCGATGCCGTGCGCGCGCACGGCGTGGTCGGCGGGGTGGAAATGGATGACGGCATAGGCCAGCAGCGCCCACGCCACACTCGCGGCGAGCGCCAGGACCAGGGCGAGCCGCCACCGGCGGCTCGCCGGCCGTAGCGGCGTCCGGTCCAGGATCCTCCCGATCGCCAGGCACAGCGCCACGCCGGCGAGCGTCATCACCACCCGCCGCAGGGTCGCATCAAGGGCGTGGGGGTAGCGGCCGACGAAACTGAAGGCGGTGAGCACGGCGAACTGCAGCAGCCAGACGCCGCCCGTGAGCACCGCCCGGGGTCCGAAAAGCCGGCGTCGACCTGGCGCGAGCGCGTATCCCACCGCCATGAGTTTAGGTCTCATGAGCAGGCGAGCAAGACCCACGTCCCAGGCCGGAGGTCCTGACAGTAACAACGGTTCAGGACCCCACACGGATCAGATGCGCGACACGCGTCACCAGGTCACGCCGCCGGCTCTTGCTCCGCCAGGGCCTCGATGTGGATCGACACCTTGTCGCCAATCAGCCCCTTGGCGGTCTTCAGGCCAAAATCGGCGCGGCTGACGTCGCCGGTGATCGTGAAGCCGGCGCTGCGCTTGGGCGAAGCCGGACTCTTGCCGATCTTGTTGAGCTTGACGGCGAGCGTGGCCGGCCGAGTCACGCCCGCGATCATCAGGTCGCCGGTGACGAGGGCGGTTGTCTCGCCGGTCCGCTCGACGTGCGTCGACTTGAAGGTCATCGCTGGATAGGCGTCGCCTTTCAGCCAAAGCGGCTCGCGCACGTGCCCATCGCGGGTGGGGTCGCTGGTCCACAGACTGTTGGTGCTTACCCGAACGTCGACCCGCGAATCCTCCGGATGCGCTTCGTCGATCCAAATCTCCCCCTCCGACTTCGCGAAAACGCCCATCACGAACGTGAAGCCGAACCGCTCCACCAGGAAGCTGACCTGGGTGTGGGCCGGATCGATCCGATAGACCGGCGCCTCAGCCCTGGCCGGTGACCACAAGGCCGCGCCCAGCGCGCAGGCAGTGACAAAACGCCAAATCCTCATCGATGAACCCCATGGAGACGCACCGCTAAGCTAAGGCCACGCTTCAAGGCGCCCGGCGGCTTTTCGCTGAAGCGGCGCATTTTCTCGCCCAACGGCGGCGGACGCCGAACGGCAAGGCCGGAAACCGGACTTCCCGAAGGTCCGCAAAGGGGGAAAGCACACACTGGCCAGGAGCCCGAATGGAGACTTTCGAAATCTGTCGGGCATGGCTGCGTTGAAGTCGGCGCGACGGGCGATATTGTTCGCTGTCTGTTCTTGTTTTCCCGCACGTTTGTGAGACCGTTCGGGCAGCGTGGTGACTTGCGCCCGGGCTCCATCCCTCAGCGATGCTTCTGCCCCTCAACCCCATGGTGGATTGCGAGCTTGCGGGGCTGGGCAAGTCCGCCGACACGCGCTGTGCAACCGCTTGCCCCCTCCACCACCCGCCGCTTCGCGGGGGACGTAGTTGCCCTCGGCGGCAAATCGCCGCTCACTTGGGAGCAGGGATGGATCGGGAGGATCGGATGTCCAAGCGCTTCGCGTCAGTCTTGCTTATCGGCGCCGCGTTCAGCGGGTCGTTGTTGCTGTCGGCGGCCCAGGCGGCCGACCGGGATTTCTGCCGGAACTATGCCGAGGCCGCACTTCGCCAGTCGCGGGCCGCGCATGAGCACGGGCGTTGCCATGAGGCGATCCGCGACGACGCCAGCCGCTGGAGCACGGACTTCCGCGTCCACATGGACTGGTGCCGCACCGCGCGGATCGAAGACGCGGACCGCGAGCGCGAAGCCCGCAAGCATACGCTCGACGAGTGCGCGCGGCGCTGAGGTCCCAGGTCTCGCCGGGACCGAGGTTCGCGAGCGCGGCCTCGAGGTCGGTGAGTTCGGCCTGCAGTTCGGCGACGAGGCCGTTGCGGCGGTACTGAATATGGACCCTAGGCGTCGGCGGCCGCCCGGGCGCGGGCGCGCTCCTCGGCGCTGACCAGGCGAGGCTCGGCGACGGGCTTGCCGGTCTTCACGTCGAAGAAGGGGGTCTTGCGATAGCTGCCGTCGAGGCGCGCCTTCAGGGTGCGGGGCACGATGCGGGCCAGGACCTTGCCGATGGAGGTCTCGGGCGGCTTGGGCTCGCCCTTGGCGCCGGCGACAAAGGCCCACCCGGTGATGGGCCCGAAGGTCTCGCTGACGGGCTTTCCGGTGAGGCAGGCGGCGAGCAGGCCCACGAAGGCGATCCGGTGGGTGAGCGCGGTGTTGCCGATGGGGGTGTCGCAGCAGGCGGCGTACCACCGGAGCGGCCCCTTGGCGGTCATGCGCAGGCAGGCCAGGCGCTCGGCGCCGTGGGTGAGGGTCACGAAGCCTGGAAGGGTCTGCACGATCTCGGAGCCGCCGCGCTCGTCGAGGACATCGGGCCGGCCGAGGACGCGGGCGTAGTCCTGACAGTCGGCGCAGTAGCAGACCATGTGATTGGCGCGGGAGTCGGCCTCGACGGTCCCGCGGACCGTTCCGCACCGGCAGGCCAGATCATGCGCCATGGGAGCGCCCTTTCGAGAAGCTTACGTCTGTAATTCAGTGAAATCCGCCAGGGGCGGTTCTGTCAATGGCGCCTGGCCCACGTTGGGTCGGCGCGGACACCCCCACACCCAAACCCTCTCCCCGCGAGGGGGAGAGCCTGACCTCGATCTGCCGCGACCCTTTGATGCCGGCCATGTCGAGGGTGCCCTATTGGCGGCGCCTTTCCGGAGTTCGCCGAGACGATGCGGGTGGCGCGCGAGATCCAGGCCGAGCGGTTCTGCGAGTTGGGCGGGTCGCGGTAGCCCGGCACGTCCTCGCGCATCCGATGTCGAACTAGGTCGGCCGCGGCGCCGAGGCCGGCCTCGCCAGGGCGCGGCGAAGCCCGGCGCCGGCTGCCATCCAGCCGCCGCTGACCACGGCGACGGCGGCCGCGACCAGCAGGAGGGGGGTCTCGGGACGCGCCACCCGGAAGATCGCCGACAGGGGCGCGAACGTCATGACGGCGGCCATGAGCGCGGCGATGGCCGCGGCGATGGTCCAGAAGATCCGGCGGTGCGGCGCGAAGAGGCGCCCGGAGCTGGCGGCGTCGGTCAGCGCCAGGATGAGGTTGGCGAAGACCAGGGCGGCGAAGGCCGCGCCGCGGGCGGCGGGCTCCGGATCGCGGGTGAGCGCCCAGGCGTAGAGGCCCAGGACCCCGCCCAGGATCACCGCGCCCTGGACCAGGGCGAGCGCGATCTGGCGAAGGCCGAACAGCGGCTCGTCCGGCCGGCGCGGCGGGCGGGTCATGGCCTTGGCCTCGCTGGGCTCGGCCTCGAAGACGATGGCGCAGATCGGGTCGATGGCCAGCTCCATCAGCATGACGTGCACGGGGAACAGCATCTGCGGCAGGCCGAGCAGGATGGGGACGAGCGCCAGGCCGGCGATCGGGATGTGGATGGCGGTGACGTAGGTGAGCGCGCGGCGCAGGTTGGTGAAGATGCGCCGTCCGAGCCGCACGCCGCCGACGATGGAGGCGAAGCTGTCGTCCAGGAGGACGAGGTCGGCGGCCTCGCGCGCCACGTCCGTGCCCTTGCGTCCCATGGCGATGCCGATGTGGGCGGCCTCGAGCGCCGGCGCGTCGTTGAC
>PLEH01000102.1 GCA_003136395.1 Phenylobacterium sp. | reverse complement strand
CTTGCCGGGGGTCGCGCTGGACCGTGAACTTAGCGATGACGTGATCTGGCTTCAGGTCGATCGCCTTACAAAAAAGCCCCCGCCGTCACCGTCAGACGACGAGTTGAAGCTCTGGTTGTCGCTACGCGATAGCCCTGAGCAATCGCCGAAACTGACCTCGGAGATCCCCAGCGCGGCGCTCCTCGAGGCCGGCCTGATCGAAGGTGACGACGGCCCGACGTCGATCCGTCTTGACGAGTACGTGCACGCCGAGCGCGTCAAAACGGCTTTCGAAAGCTATGTGCTAGGCACCTGGGAATTGTGGGCGGCGGCAGAGCGCCCACGCCGAAAAACAATCACGCTTTACAACGCCCTTTTCGGGCTTCGCCCGATGCTTGAGGGTGCCGTTGAGACCCCGATCGAGCTAGTTTGCGGCATTGGCTTTTCGACCCTGCTTAAAGCCAATCAACGGATGCGGTATCCGCTCCTTACGGTTCAGCTAGAAATAGCGCTCAACGATTTCTCACATGCGATCGAAGTAAGGCCGCGGATGGAGGCGCTCCCCGGCGTTGAGGTGGACGTCCTCGATAAGCTTGAGCTGGCCTCGGTAAACGAGTGGCAGAATTTTGCGAGCCAGAGTTTGGCGGCGCTTGAGGATGAACCTCTGTCACCTTTCGCACCAGAGAGCTTCGAGCCGTCTTTACGTCGCGCCGTCGCCCTCCTGGACCCGGACGCCGTCTATCTCCCGGACAGCAGAGATCCCGCCGATAGATCGATCCCAGGTGTCGAGCCGACACTACAGGTCAGCGACGTTTTCGCGTTTTTTCAACGCGAACGGCGGGCCACCCAACTCATGGAAGACCTTCGTCGTTTTCGGGCCTTGATCGAAAGTGCCGACGACGATGTCGAATTCCCGGCGGCGATTACCGCGGTCATCACCGAGCCGGCGAGCGGTCCGAGCAGTGAGGACTACCCGACATTTAGGGGCATTTCGACAATTCCCGGCGTGACCTCATCTGCTTCAGGCCAGGACCTATTTTTTCCTAAGCCGTTCAACCGCGAACAGGTCGAGGTTGTGCAACGTCTGGCGTTGAGGCCGGGTGTCGTCGTCCAGGGCCCGCCCGGTACAGGCAAGACCCACACGATCGCCAATATCATCAGCCATTACCTGGCACTTGGAAAACGGGTGTTGGTCACGTCGCAGAAGGCGCCTGCCCTCCGGGTGTTGCGAGATCAGCTGCCGGCTGCTGTTAGGCCGCTTGCCGTGAGCCTGCTCGACAGTGATCGGGACGGACTCAAGCAGTTCCAAGAGTCGGTCGATATCATCGCGGAGCGTCTGCAGCGCACGAAGCGGCACGAGCTGAGCCGGGAAATCCAGGACCTAGTGGTCCAGATTGACAACCTCCATCGCAAGCTGGCGCGGATCGACAAGGAGGTCGATGAGATCGGTCGCAGCGCGACAGCACCGATCGACCTAGACGGCGAGTCCATAGATCCGCTGAACGCTGCGCGGCACGTCGCCGCCAACGTCGAACGATCCGAGTGGATCACCGATGACATTGCGCCAGACCCGACGTTCGCCCCGGCCTTTTCGGACAGCGACGTCATCGCCCTTCGCCAAGCAAGGCAGCTGATCGGCGCGGATTTGGGCTACCTGTCGCTGCAACTGCCGCAGCACGCCGACTTCGCCGATGATGAAGCCCTGATTGCGGTCCACCGCGATCTTTCGAGGTCCGAAAAGCTGCGCCGGCAAATATCGGCCGGCGAGCTTATGGAGCTCGCGGACCGGGATGGCGAAACGCTTGCCCTCGCTTCGCAACTTCTCGCGGATTTGAAGGCGCTCGCGAAACGCCGGGTCGCGATCGCATCTTCCAGCTTTGGCTGGTCCAATCAGGCGACCACAACACTACGCCGCCAGCCTCAGGAGGAGGGATTCCAGGTACTCGCGGACATGGAGCCGGAAGTCGATGCGCTATGCGAGGACGCTCGACACTTTTTATCCCGCCCCATCGACCTGCCGGACGGGGCCCTTGACGACCCAAAATTGCTTGAGGCCATCGACCGGTGTGCGAAAGGCGAACCGCCCGTGGGCGTGGTCGCCGGTCTGTTTGCCTCGTCGCTGAAAGCTCGGCTTTCGTCGATCCGGATCGTGGGCGATAAACCTCGCGCTGCGCCCGAATGGGCGGAGGTCATTCGATACATTGACAGTCTGTCTCGCGCTAAACGGCTCAAGCTGAGTTGGAACCACGCAGCGCCGCACACCTGCGTTGATATTGTCAGCATCGATGGCCTGGCTGTCCCGCGCCTGCTCAAGGCGCAGCTGGAGCAGCTTTCTGCGATCCGAGCCCTAATCGAGACAGAGTTTCAAATTGAAACCGTCGCCTCCCGCCTACTGCCCCGCTGGACTACGCCCATTTCTGGCGATGCCGCGGCCACGACGGTGCTGATTGAGACGATCGAAAGCCACCTTCTGCGCGAGCGTCTCGCAAAAGCGGAAGCGACGCGGCGACGCTTGATCGAGTCCTTGAAACAATGTGGCGGCGAAATCAGCGCTCAATTCCGAACCTGCTTGCTCGATCATCTCGGCAACCCCGAGATTGATGATGCGGCGCTGCGGAAAGAGTGGGCCGCACTCAGGGTCACACTCGACAATCTCGTCACGAAGCAGCCCGCGTTTGAAACCGTTTCGCGGGTGTCCTCCCTACTCGAATGCTCTGGAGCGCCCCGCTGGGCCGCGCTGGTGCGAAATGACGCGGTCATCGGACAGGAGGATCCATGGACGCCGGGGGACTGGGAGGAGCGCTGGCTCCTCAAGAGGCTTGGAACATGGCTCTCCAAGATCGACCGTCATGGCCGTCTGCGAGCGCTGGGCATCGAACGCACGAGCAGCGAGACGACGCTTAAAGAGGCCTATGAGCGATCCATTGAGCTCAAGACCTGGCTCGAACTTCGGACGAAGGCGACCGATAGCGTTCAATCCGCCCTCGCGGCCTATGCCGACGCCGTGCGCCGGATCGGCCGAGGAACGGGCAAGCGCGCGGCGCGGTACCGACGTGACGCACGCGCAGCGTCAGATAGAGCCAAGTCGGCCCTCCCTTGCTGGATCATGCCGCACTACCGCGTGTCGGAGTCCTTGCCTGCGGACTTGGGCTTGTTCGACCTCGTCATCGTTGATGAGGCATCACAATCCACCGTCGCCGCCCTCCCCGCGCTCTTACGGGCGAAGCAGATTCTCATCGTAGGGGATGATCGCCAAGTAAGCCCCGAACACGTCGGCCGCGATCAAGAGCGTGCGGATGAACTGGCTCGACGACATCTTTCCGAGCAAGTCGTCGACTACAGATCGGCGTTGCGTGAAGAGCAATCGCTCTACGACCTCGGAAAGGTCGTCTTCGCAGGCGGCGCTATCATGCTCGCCGAGCATTTCCGGTGCGTGGCGCCAATCATCGAGTTCTCAAAGGCCCAATTCTACAGCCACCGGCTGCTGCCGCTGAGATTGCCGACGGCCTCTCAAAGGCTCGATCCGCCGCTCATCGATATTCTGGTTGAAGATGGATACCGCAAGGGCAAGACCAATCCGCCAGAAGCAGATTGCATCGTCAGCGAGATCCGCAAGATCGTCGATGACGTGGCGATGGCCAAACGAACGATCGGGGTCACCACACTTCTCGGGCAAGAGCAGGCGGCGCTCATATACAGTCGCATAGAGCAGGATATCGGCACGGAGTTGATGGAGAAGCATCACATCCGTGTGGGCGATCCAACGGCTTTTCAGGGTGACGAGCGCGACATCATGTTCGTTTCACTCGTGGCTGAGAAGCAAGACTCGCCGTTGTCGGGCACCGGTTACGAACAAAGGTTCAATGTCGCAACTTCGCGCGCCAGAGACCGGATGATCCTCGTAAGATCGGTTGAACTCGAAGACCTTCGCTCCAGCGACAAGTTGCGGCGCGCCCTGCTCGAACATTTCAGGGCTCCGTTCGCCAGTGAGGGAAAGTCCGCCATCAGCCGGCGGGAACGTTGCGAGTCCGGTTTTGAGACCGACATGTTCGATATGTTGGCTGAACGCGGCTATCGCATCGACACCCAGGTTCCCGTGGGCAATTTCCGCATCGACCTGGTGGTCGAAGGCGAGAATGACCGCCGGCTCGCCATCGAATGCGACGGCGACCGGTACCACGGCCCGGACAAATGGTCCGATGACATGGTTCGCCAACGTATTTTGGAGCGTGCTGGATGGGAAATCTGGCGCTGTTTCGCGTCGCGCTTCGTCCGCGACCGCGATGGGGTCATCGCAGAGCTGCTGGCGCTGCTGCAAGAGCGCGGGATCGAGCCTGTCGGCAGCGGCGAAGGGTGGGTGAGCCGTCATACGGAGCTACGGCGCTGGAGCACTCCGACGGTTGGCGCTCAAGAGATGGGATGGGAGAACAGTCAACCAGCTGAGTCGGAGGTCGAAACCCCCGTTCCCTCAGGGGCGACTGACTCTTCGGCGATGGAGATCGTGCATTCACGACCGGCGCTCGACCTCAGCGATCAACAACAGATCCGTGTAACTGAGGGTTTGGTCCAGCGAGAGATCCTGCACCTTCTCCGCGATGGCAATCCCTGGACAAACGCAGAGATCAAGCGAGCGCTTTCCGCAAGCCTGCCACTGTCCGCCGCCGATCGAGTCCAGGCAAACTTTCGCCCGAACGAGGAGAAATGGGAGGAATTGGTCAACAACGCGCTGTCGGCCGCCCGCGGCAATTCTCTTCACGCCAAGGGCTTGATTCGAAGCGGGGGCCGGGGCGTACACATCCTTACCGACCCTATGCTTGCCGGAGCGAAAGATGATGAGCGCCGACAGGCAGTGGTTGTTCCCTTTAGCGCGTCTGAGCCACAATCAAGTGCGGCGTCGAAATCGCGCGCGCCGGCAGATGTCTACCAAACCGCCGATTTTGATGCGCTGGGAGTAACGCCAGACCCAGCCAATCTCTACGATGATGGGTACGCGCAAACCCTCCGTAGACTCGTGTCGCATATAATTTCGGTCGAGGGGCCGATCTATGACGATGTCTTGGCGATTCGTATCGCACGGGCCCACGGCAAAGACCGCACCGGACCAATCATTCGCAATCTCGCGCTCGGAGCCGTCGAAGACCGATTCCCTAGAACTCAGGAGGATGACAGGGTCCTCTTCTGGCCAGAAGGCGCAGCCCCAGACGAACCCGTTCCCTTTCGAAAATCCGTCGACGGACTGAGGGGACACTCAGACATACCGTTTGCTGAACTCGCCAGCATTGCCGCGCCGAACATTCGGGCCGGGCTATCTGACGAACTTATTCTGCAAAGAATGACGGAGACGTTTGGCCTTGCAAGGTTGCGGCAGGCAACACGAACGCGGTTTCTAGCGGCTGTAGAAATTGCACGGCGAGAAAACGCAAAACACGATCCGCAATAGACTGCCCTACTGATTTCGGAGAAATATCAATGGGGAAGCCCACCGAGCCGACAGTCAGGGTGATCGTAGAGACCTATCTTGAGGCCGGCTCGGGTCTACATGGCGACCGACACGTCCGGCCGGTAGAGGGCCAGGGTTATGCTCCGGGAACCCGTGTCCGGTGCTCAAAGGCCATGCGTTTCAGTCAGCCCCTCGGAACGCGATTTCTGATCTATGCGAAGGCCACGGACCGCGAAGGCGGTCGAGACTTCCTGAGCTCCCACCATTCGTGGGATTATGAGGTTGTCCCGAGGGACGAACCCTAAGCGGCCTGCAGTTTGTAGCCGCCCTCCCCCCACCCGGTCACCCGCATGATCTCAGTGACCCGTCGACCTGCAGCCGTTCTCTCGATGTGGACGATCACGTTGATCGCCTGACCAATTGCCCGGTAGGGAATCCGCTGGGTCACCTCCCCGATCAGGTCCTCCAGCCGAGTCAGGCCCTCCGCGGCGCTGTTGGCGTGAATGGTCGCCAGGCCGCCCGGATGGCCTGTATTCCAAGCCTTCAAGAGATCCAGCGCCGACCCGTCCCTCACCTCCCCGATGATGATGCGGTCCGGCCGCAGACGCAGCGTATCGCGCACCAGGTCGGTCATGGTCACCGGCGGGTCCGTTCGCTTGGTCAGCATCTGGATCTTGTCCTCGGCCGAGCACTGGAGCTCGGCGGTATCCTCGATCAGCACCACGCGGTCCTGGGCAAAAGCCGGCTCCGCCAGAATGGCGTTGGCGAGCGTCGTCTTGCCCGAGCCCGTGCCGCCGACGATCAGGATGTTCTGACGCGCCGTCGCCGCATCGCGGATCACCTCGGCCTGGTGCTCGGTCATGATCCCCTTGTCGACATATTCGGGCAGAGTGAACACCACCTCCGGCCGCTTGCGGATCGCGAACGCGGGACTGGATACGATCGGCATGAAGGCGCCCTGGAACCGTTCGCCGGTCTCTGGAAGCGTGGCGCTGACCCGAGGCCGGTCCCGGGTGACCACCTCGCCTACATGGTCGGCCAGGAGCCGCAGAATCCGATCTGCGTCGGCGCTGGCCAGACTCTGGCCGGTGAACGACCTCCCCTCCCCGATCCGGTCCACCCAGATCTTGCCGTCGGGATTGACCATCACCTCGACGACCAGGCGATCGGCCAGCGCCCTGGCTATGACAGGCCCCATGGCCTGGCGGAGCGCGGCGACCTTGCGGTCGGTAACGACGGGGTGGTGGTGCGGCATCGGGGGCGTCCAGCAGTTGAGGATTCGTGAGCCGGGCGGGTTCGGGTGGCGGGGAGATTTCCGACGTCAGCCCAGACTCCCGTCATCGTCGTCATAGTGGCCGCGCAGCCCCGCCACGGGCTGCAAGTCGAGATGCTCTCCCGGATCGAGGTGACTGCCCGGCGGCAAATCCTCCGCCGCGGCCGCCAGAGCGCCCGCCGAGGCCATCCGGTGCGCCCTGGGAGGCGAGACACCCGCGAAGCCCTCCGGCGCGGCCTGAGCGGCCCTGACGCCCTTCCAGTCGATGTGTGCCTTGCTGGGAAGATCTGCCGCGCCAGGACGCTGCTGGTAGGCCGCCGGCACGCCATGGAAATAGTCGCCGGTGCGCGCCTTGAAGAATGGCTCCTCGTAGTAGCGGATTTTGTCGGCGAGGATCGGCTTGGTGTTGTTGACGAACAGGAACTGCTGATTGTCATCCAGCTCGCGGACCCGGTCCTCGGTCAGGATGTAACGCTCGTGCTCGCTCTGGGAGGTCGAGCGGTGCGAGCTGCCGAAGATGCTGCGTGGATCGCTGTAGCTCTCGCGCATCTCCAGCGCCTTGCCGGCCCGCCGGATCACCTTGTCGATGCTGGTCGGCTCCGAGGTCGCGAAGGTGGCGGTGATGTGCATGTTGTCGAAGATCGGCGTCTTGTCCCCATACTTGGAGAACACGTCGTTGAAGCTCTGGCAGATCAGGTGGGCAGTGATGCCGTAGCCGGCCATCTCGCCCATGGCGTTCTCCAGGAACGGCAGGCTGCCGAGCTTGGGAAACTCGTCGAGCAGCAGCAGCAGGCGGTGCGCCTTGCGCCGCCCCCGGCTGTCGAAATGCTCGCGCTCCATCAGGCTGTTGATCGTCTGGCGCGTGAACACCCGCACCAGGAAGGCCAACCGGTCGGCATGGGCCTGGGGGGTGATGATGTAGAATGTGACCGGGCTCTCCGAGCACACCAGGTCGCCGATCGAGAAGTCCGACCAGCTGGTGGCGTATTCCACATAGGGGTCGGCCCACAGCGATAGCGATGCCCGGCAGGTCGCCAGCACGTTGGACTTCACCCGCTCGTCCATGCTGTCCAGCGCCGTGGCGCCCAGCAGGATCTCCGGGTGGACCTCGGCGATGGGCTTGCCGTCGGCGCCCCGCGCCAGCCCGCCCGGCGCATGAAGGTCCGGCCTGTGGCGATGTTTGGTGTGCTTCATCGCATGAAGGGTCGGATCGATATTGATCAGCAGGCGGCGGACCTGGGCCAGGTTCTTCTTGGTGGCCTCCTCGCTGTAAAGGACGTGCAGGATGATCGCGGTGAAGAAGTCCGTCGCGCTCTGGTCCCAGAAATTGAGGTCGCCCGCCTTGCGGCCCAGCGGGTCCACCAGGATGCCGACGACGTTCTGGATGTCGGCGATCTCCATCGGCCCTTTCCGCACCTCGAACAGCGGATTCCACCGCACAGTGTTGGGATCGGTTGGAGCGAAATAGAAGACGTGGCTGAAGGTCTTCCGGTGATCGGCCGTGATGTGCCACAGCTCGCCCTTGCGGTCGTAGACGAAGGCGCTTTGCGGCCAGGCGATCAGGGTGGGAACGACGTGGCCGGCCCCCTTCCCGCTGCGGGACGCGCCCACGATGATGGCGTGCTCCACACCACGATAGGTGAGGTATTTGCCGTTGAACCGGCCGAGCACCCGTCCGCTGATCTGGCCGTCGCCATGGACGAGTTTGGCCTTGCGAACATGGGCCTCGGTCGCCCAGGCGTCCTTGCCAAACTCCCGCGGCGCCCGGCGCGTGCTCTTCGTCAGCCCGATCAGCAACATCGACGGGACGAACACGGTCGCCAGGGCGATCATCGCCGCCATGTCGAAGGTCTGCTGGTAGCGCGCCGCGAAGCGCCCATACCAGCCGACGAAGGCCCACGGCGCGTAGATCCTCGCCCGTCCCAGATCAAACAGGCCGTGGCCGAACTCACGCGGGTAGTGGAAGTCGTGAGCGACAATCTGGGTGGCGACGGTCAGCGCGATCAACACGCTGGCCGCTGCCAGCGGCAGGATGATCTTGGGGCGGGCGTTCATGGGCCGTGTCGCTCCTACCTGCCGGGAATGATGGCGCGGCCAATCGACCGGCCCTGGCCACGTCGCAGACGCGCCAGCGCCTGCTCCTGAACCGGCGTCGGGAAGCGCTGCAGGGCCTCGCGCGCCGGGCGGCCGATNNTGATCGTGCGGCCGGCCAACCCGATCCGGTTGTCCATCCGCTTGATCTTCCGTTCCAGCGTGCGCCGTTGCCGAACAACGTCAGCGGCGGCTTCCAGGTCTGGCTGCCGGCGCGCCGCGACGAACGCCTGGCCCTTGGGCGAGCGGACCCAATCCTGGCGGACCTGGAGGCCAACCTCAGCCCGGCGATGGGCCTTTCGGGCGCGTCCGATGGCGTTCAGCTCGGCGTGTTTCGCCCAGATCATCCGCGCCGGATTGCGGACCCAGGCCACCAGTTCCAGGCGCCGCGAACGGGTCTTCTTCACCCGCTCCTCGGTCTGCTGAAGGTGAGCCCTCGCCCGCGCCTTGGCGGTCGCGGCCTCCGCCGTCAGCTCGCGTTCGACCCGCCCGGCGCTCGGGATTTTCGGCGCGGAAAGCGCCTCCCGCTCGGCCGCCCACGCCGTCCTCTGGGCGACCATCTTGCCCAAAACCTGCTCGGCTTCGACGACCAGTTTCGAGACCGCGACTTCGATCTCCGGAGCGGTCTTGGCGATGCGGTCGGCGGTCGCCTGATAATCGCGCCGAAGGTCGCGCGCCTTGTCGTTGCGGGCCTGGACATCGCGGTTCAATTCGCCGCGCTCAGAGGCGATATCCTTCCGCTCCAG
>PLEH01000168.1 GCA_003136395.1 Phenylobacterium sp. | reverse complement strand
CGCGATCATCGCGGCGTTGTCGGTGCAGTAGGCGAGCGGCGGGGCGGTGAAGGAAAAGCCGCGCGCCTCGGCGACGGCCTGCAGCCGTGTCCGCACCGCCCGGTTGGCCGCCACGCCGCCCGCCACCACGAAGCGCAGGCCGCGGCCTTCATGTTCAGCGGCATAGGCCGCCATGGCCCGGTCGCTGCGCTCGGCGAGCTGGGTGGCGATGGCGGCCTGGACGGCGGCCGCCAGGTCGGCGCGTTCGGGGTCGGTCGTCAGCGTCTCGGCGATCCGCGCGGCCGCGGTCTTCAGGCCCGAGAAGGAGAAGTCGCAGTCCTTGCGGCCCAGCAGCATGCGCGGCAGGACGAACCGCGCGGGATCGCCGCCCTGCGCCAAGATCTCCAGCGCCGGGCCGCCCGGGTAAGGCAGGCCAAGCGCCTTGGCGATCTTGTCGAAGGCCTCGCCGGCCGCGTCGTCGATGGTCGAGCCCAGCCTGCGGCAGGCCCCGATCCCGTCCACCGCCAGCAGCTGGCAGTGTCCGCCAGAGACCAGCAGCAGCAGGAACGGGTAGTCGACCTCCGCCGCCAGCCGGGCGGAGACCGCATGGCCCTCCAGATGGTTTACGGCCACCAGCGGCAGGCCGCGGGCCAGCGCCACGGCCTTGCCGAAGCTGAGGCCCACCATCACCCCGCCCACCAGGCCCGGCCCGGCGGTGGCCGCCACCCCGGTCAGGTCCTCAAATCCGACGCCGGCTTCGCTGAGCGCCCGGGCGGCGATCGCGTCGATGCTCTCCACATGCGCCCGCGCGGCGATCTCCGGCACCACGCCGCCGAAGGGCGCATGGGCCGCGATCTGGCTCGCCACGACCGAGGACTTGACCTCCACGGCGCCGTCCGCGCCGAGGCGAACGACCGCAGCCGCGGTCTCGTCGCAGCTGGTCTCCAGGCCGAGGACAAGTTGGGTGCTGGGAGTCATCCGGTTGCCGGGGGGCGCCCGCTCCTGTAGCAGGCGCTCTTCACGTTCCGCTCCGAGGTAGCCTTCCGCCCGTGACCACGCAACAGCCAGTCCGGATCGGCGCCCGCGGCTCCAAGCTGAGCCTCGCCCAGGCCGGTCACATGCAGCGGCGCATCGCCGCCGCGCTCGGGGCCGATCCCGAGAAGCCGGACGAGGTCGAGGCTGCGGCGCCGCTGATCGTCATCACCACCACCGGCGACCGGGTCCAGGACCGGCGGCTCCTGGAAATCGGCGGCAAGGGCATGTTCACCAAGGAGATCGAGGAGGCCCTGCTGGACGGCCGCATCGACTGCGCCATCCATTCCCTGAAGGACATGCCGGCGCTCTTGCCCGACGGCCTGTGCATCGCCGCCATCCCCGAGCGCGAGGACCCCCGCGACGCCTTCCTCAGCCTGAAGGCTGAACGGCTGGAGGATCTGGCTGAGGGCGCCGTGCTCGGCACCGCCAGTCTCCGCAGGCAGGCCCAGGCCCTGCACCGCCGCCCCGATCTCGACGTCCAGATGCTGCGCGGCAACGTCGACACCCGGCTGGCCAAGCTGGCGGCGGGCGACGCCGACGCGATCCTGCTGGCCTTCGCGGGCCTGAAACGCCTGGGTCTGGAGCATCTGCCCCGGAGCCTGATCGACCCCGTCGAATGCCCGCCCGCCCCGGGCCAGGGGGCGCTCGCCATTGAGACCCGGATCGGCGACTGCGACGCGGCCTGGGTCCAGGCGATCAGGCACGGCCCCAGCACAGTCGCCGTCGCCGCCGAGCGCGGCGCGCTCACCGCGCTCGAAGGCTCCTGCAAGACCGCTATCGGCGCCCACGCCTGGTTCGAGGGCGCGCATCTGAAGCTGATCGTGGAGGCGCTTTCCACGGACGGACGCGCCCGCTTCCGCCACGCGGGCGAAGCTGACCTCACCGAACTCGACGACGCGGAGGCCTCGGCGCGGAACCTGGGCCTCTCGCTGGGGATGGCCGTGAAGGCCGAAGCCGGCGACGCGATCGACTTCTAGCGCGACATCCAGGGCTTCGACCTCGACGACGAATGGGCCGCCGCGGCCTGCTCGCGCTGGAACTTGCCGCCGCGGGGCGGCTTCGGCTTCGCTGCGATGGCCGCCGTCTTCAGGCGAAGGGCCCGCTGGATCGGCGTCTCAGCCCTGGGCTCTGCGGAGGATTTCGGGCCGTCGGTCATCGCAATCCCTCTGGAGGCGGTCGTTCAGCCTCACATATAGGGTTTGCAGAAGGTTAAGGCTCTCTGAGCTAATGGGACGCATGGCCCGACGCCGCCAAAAGATCTGGATCACCCGCGCCCAGCCGGCCGCGAACGCCACCGCCGAGCGGGTGCGCGCGCTGGGCCACGACGCCATGATCGCACCGCTCCTTGAGGTCCACGCGCTCGAGGACGTGCATGTCGATCTTTCCGGCGTGGCGGCGCTGGCCTTCACCAGCGCCAACGGCGTGCGCACCTACGCCGACATCTGCGCGGAGCGGGCGATCCGGGTGTTCGCCGTGGGCGCCGCCACCGCCCAGGCCGCCCGCGCCGCGGGCTTCAAGCTGGTGCTCTCCGCCGACGGCGACGTCGAGGCGCTCGCCGAAGGCATCGGTCAGCGGCGGGGCGAGCTGCGCGGGGTCGTGCTGCATCCCGGCGCCCTGGAGCCGGCCGGTGACCTGGCCGGTGCGCTGGAGAAGCAGGGCGTCGCCGCCCGCTCGCTGATCCTCTACGAGACCGCGCCGGTGAAACTCGACGCCGAGGAGGCGAGCCAGCTGGTGCTGGCCGATGCGGTGCTGCTGCATTCGCCGCGCGCCGCCAAGGCGCTGGCCGCCGGCTTCACCAAATACACCCCCGCCGCCGGCATCCCCGAGTTGCGCTCGGCCATAGCCGACAAACACAAGCGCGAGAACGGCCTCACCTACAAGCCCTCCCAGATCATCGTCTCGTGCGGCGGCAAGCATTCCTGCTTCAACGTCATCTTTGCCACCTGTGAAGAGGGCGACGAGGTGATCATCCCCGCCCCCTATTGGCTGAGCTACCCGGAGATGGTGAAGATGGCCGGCGCCAAGCCCGTCATCGTCCAGACCACCGACCAGACCGAGTTCAAGCTTACGCCGGACGCCCTGCGCGCCGCCATCACCCCGCGCACGCGCCTGTTCGTCCTCAACTCCCCGAGCAACCCCACCGGCTCGGTCTATACGCCCGCCGAAGTCAAAGCCCTGGGCGACGTCTGCGTCGAGAAGAACGTCCTCATCATGAGCGACGA
>PLEH01000044.1 GCA_003136395.1 Phenylobacterium sp. | reverse complement strand
GGCGTTGGCGATGATCCGCTCGATCTCGGCCAGGCCCATCTCGTCCAGGAGGCGCCGCGTCAGGCGGCTGCGCTGGGTGGAGAGCCGGATCTCGGCGACGCCGGCGCGGTTCGCGGCCTCCTCCATGGCCTGGGCCACGGCGGTGGCGTCGCCGGCCAGCAGCATCTGGGCCAGGGGCGAGTCCGCCACGCCGGAGGGCTCGCCCTCGGAGCCGCCTTCGCTCTGCGCGCCCTCGGGCGGAGGGGGTGGCAGGGTGAACTGTTCGCGCGTGAAGAAGGTCTCGAAGGTCTCGTCGAACCGGCTGACCTCGTCGCGGGACTTGGCGAGCGTGGCGCAGAGCGCGTCCTTGAAGAGCTCGCGGTCGGCGTAGCCCACGGCCGAGATGGTGCGGGCCGCATCGATGGCCTCGGCCGGCGAGACCTTCACATCGGCGGCGCGCAGGGCGCGAAGAAACTCCTCGAGGGTGTGCTGCACGGCCTTACACCCGCTCATCCCGGCGAAGGCCGGGACCCAGATGGGATGGCTGAGATGCAGGTTCGAAGAGCTCAGCGGAAACCCAACCCACATCGGCGCTTGGCGATCTGGGTCCCGGCCTTCGCCGGGATGAGCGGAATTCAGATCCTGGTCTTGGCCGCGTAGCCTTGGGGCGTGCGGCGGTCGTAGGACCCCGACCATTCGGCGCGGTTGTAGCTGCCGGCGGCCAGACCATGGACGTTGGGTCCGGCGCGCAGGCCGCGGCGTTCGCCGATCACCTGGGCGTCGATGGCCGAGTAGCCGGCGACGCGGGCCGAGCCCGAGGAGATCGTGCGGGGCGGGCCGATCGGAACCGGGAGAAGCCTGCCCACGGTTCCCTGCGTCGAATTGGCACGGTCCCTCTCCTCGCCGGCCCCGCGGCTGCGGCGGGGGCCAGGGGCCCGATGGAGAGGATCGATCGAAAATGTCATCTTGGGACTGCCCATGCAGGACTTAGGCCAAAGGTTACCCGGACCTTAACGCTTGCCGGCCAGCTTCTCAATCTGCGCCTGCATGTCCTCCATCTGTTTGCGCAGCGCGACGAGGGCGTCGTCGGCGGGCGGCGGCGCGGTGGGGGCGGTCTCGGCCTTCGGGGCGGCCGCCGGCGGGTCCCCGGGCTTGGGCGCGTAGGCGAAGGGCGAGAACATCTTCATGGCCCGGTCGAACAGCGCCAGGTTCTGGCGGACCTGCTCGTCGAACACCGTCGCGCCGGGCGTCTGGCTGAGCGAGGTGAACTGGGTGCGCATCCGCTCCTGCTGCTGGGTGAAGCTCGCCAGCGACAGCTCCAGATAGGAGGGCAGGAAGGCCTGCATGGAGTTGCCGTAGAACCCGATCAGCTGGCGCAGGAACTGGATCGGCAGCAGGCTCTGGCCCTGCTGGCTTTCCTCCTCGAAGATGATCTGGGTCAGGACCGAGCGGGTGATGTCCTCGTTGGTCTTGGCGTCATAGACCACGAAATCGATGTTCTGCTTCACCATCTCGGAGAGGTGTTCGAGGGTGACGTAGCTGGAGGACGCGGTGTTGTAGAGCCGCCGGTTGGCGTACTTCTTGATGATCACGCGCTCGCCCGGGGCGGCGGCGGGGTCCTGGGTCTCGGCCATCCCAAATCCTTTGCCGGGTCGCGAAACCCGCGAACCCACTGTTTCTGCACTGCAGTATCGCGGATGCGAGCAGAATGGCAATCGGCCCCAAATGATGCAGGGCTTGCGGAAAACGTGAGCGCTCCCAATAGATGGGCGAGGGCCGTCTCACGAAGACACCAGGAGTTCCCGTCATGAGCGACATCGTCATCGTCTCCGCCGCCCGCACGGCGGTCGGCTCGTTCAACGGGGCGCTCGCCAGCCTGCCGGCCCACGAACTGGGCAAGGTCGCCATCCTGGCCGCGGTCGAGCGGGCCGGCATCCAGCTCGCCGACGTGGACGAGGTGGTGCTGGGCCAGGTGCTGCAGGCCGGCGCCGGCCAGGGCCCGGCCCGCCAGGCCGCGGTCAACGCCGGCATTCCCATCGAAAGTCCCGCCTGGAGCCTCAACCAGCTCTGCGGCTCGGGCCTGCGCGCCGTGGCGCTCGGCGCCCAGCAGATCAAGGACGGCTCGGCCGCCATCGTCATCGCCGGCGGCCAGGAGAGCATGAGCCAGTCGCCGCACGCCCAGAACCTGCGCGGCGGCCAGAAGATGGGCGACCTGGCCTTCGTCGACACCATGATCAAGGACGGCCTGTGGGACGCCTTCCACGGCTATCACATGGGCCAGACCGCCGAGAACATCGCCGCCCGCTGGCAGATCACCCGCGAGGACCAGGACAGGTTCGCGGTGGGCTCGCAGAACAAGGCCGAGGCCGCGCAGAAGTCCGGCCGGTTCGCCAGCGAGATCGCGCCGGTGACGATCAAGGGGCGCAAGGGCGACATCGTCGTCGACCAGGACGAGTTCATCCGCCCCGGAACGACGCTGGAAAGCATCTCCGGCCTCAGACCGGCCTTTACCAAGGACGGCACGGTCACCGCGGCCAACGCCTCGGGCCTTAACGACGGCGCCGCGGCCCTGGTGCTGATGACCGCCGAGGAAGCCCGCAAGCGCGGCCTGAAGCCCCTGGCCCGCATCGCCTCATGGGCGCACGCAGGCGTCGATCCGGAAATCATGGGCACCGGCCCCATCCCCGCCAGCCGCAAGGCGCTGGAGCGGGCCGGCTGGTCGGTCGCCGACCTCGACCTCGTGGAATCCAACGAGGCCTTCGCGGCGCAGTCGATCTGCGTGGTCCGCGACCTGGGGCTCGACCCGGCGAAGGTGAACGTCAACGGCGGGGCCATCGCCATCGGCCACCCGATCGGCGCGTCCGGCGCGCGGATCCTGACCACCCTGCTGCACGAGATGAGCCGCACGGACGCAACCAAAGGCCTCGCCACGCTCTGCGTCGGTGGCGGCATGGGCGTGGCCATGTGCGTCGAAAAGGTCTGAGGCGAAGAGGCGCCTGAACGCCGGATCAACCGGCGTCAGGACGTAGGGAGAACGACGGCATGGCCAGGGTTGCGCTGGTCACGGGCGGAACCCGTGGCATCGGGCGAGCGATCGTCGAGCGGCTGTCCGCCGACGGCTTCAAGGTCGCGGCGGGATATTCCGGCAACGAAGCGGCCGCCGAGTCCCTGAAGCAGGAGACCGGGGCCATGGTCATCAAGGGCAATGTCGGCAACTTCGCCGACTGCCAGCACGCCGTGAAGGCGGTCGAGGCCGAGCTGGGACCCATCGACATCCTGGTCAACAACGCCGGCATCACCCGCGACGGGGTGTTCCACCGGATGAAATCCGAGCAGTGGAGCGAGGTGATCCGGGTCAATATGGATTCGCTCTTCAACATGACCCGCCAGGTGATCGAGGGCATGCGCGACCGCGCCTGGGGCCGGATCATCAACATCTCCTCGATCAACGGCCAGAAGGGCCAGGTCGGCCAGACCAACTACTCCGCCGCCAAGGCCGGGATGATCGGCTTCACCAAGGCGCTGGCGCTGGAGAACGCCAAGAAGGGCGTCACGGTGAACTGCATCGCCCCCGGCTATATCGACACCGAGATGGTGCAGGCGGTGCCGGAGAAGGTGCTGGAGGGCATCGTGGCGCAGATTCCGGTGGGGCGGCTCGGCCGCGGCGACGAGATCGCCGACATGGTCGCCTTCCTGGCCGGCGAGCGCGCGGGCTATGTGACCGGAACGACACTATCGCTCAACGGCGGACAGTACCTGGTCGGCTAAGCGCGGGGTTTCCGGTGAAGGCCTCGCTCCGGTCCAAAAAGCGCCACACGCCCCGGGCATCTCCTAAGGTGTCATGACGGGCGAGCCACGAGCTTCTGCAAGGACGAGTTCGGCGGCGATCCTCGCGGCCGTGCTGTGCCTGTCGCTCGGTCTCTCCGCCCCGGCCCTGGGCGGGCCCGTGGCGAACCTGAAGGACAAGCTTCTGGGCCGCCATCCGGTCAACGGGCTGGAAGCCTCCGCCCCGCCGGTCGCCCGCTATGTCACCGAGGACGGCGACGTCTTCACGCTCGACCGCACCCAGCCCAAGCCACTGCTCAAGTTCGAGAACAGCTTCGAGGTCTGGGCCCTGCAGCCCCAGCCGGCCCCGCGCGGCGACATCATCTACAAGAACGACCTGGGCGAACCGGTGCTGCGGGCCACGCGTCTGGGCGGGGTCACCATCTTCACCGACCAGCGGCCGGGCGGCGCGGCGGCGGCCCTGATGGGCCCGGGCGCGCCCCTCAGGCTGGCGATCATGGGACCGCAGGCGCTGTTCGACCGCCTCACCCAGGCCGCTTTCCGAACCGCCCACGCGGTCCATCGGGGGATCAGTTTCGACGCCCAGGCGACGCCCACCTCGTCGGCCCTGATCGCCGACGCAGCCCTGGTGACCAGCGAGGCCCTGGTGCGGATGACCAAGCGCTCCGACAGCCGCAGGTTCGTCGACCAGATCAGACGGGTGCAACTTGTCGAAGGCCGCACGGCGGCCGTGGATTTCGCCCCCGGCGGGGTCCTGCTGATCACCGTGGCCCCGCCGCAGGGCCAGGCCGGGCGGCCGTCGTCCGACCGCATCCTGCAGGTCGCCCAGGGCTTCCGCTAGGCGAGTGTCCCGATTCCGAAGTTCGCAAATGCTTGCGGCAGGCGCCGCACGAGCTTCAGATCCAGCACACTAGCCCTTGAACAGGTCCTTGGCCGCGCGCACCGCGCCGAAGGCCTTGTAGTCGGCCTCGCCGGCCGCCCCGACGCGACCCGCCAGCGCCGGCGCCCGCAGGAAGGGGTTGGTGGCCTTCTCAAGTCCGATGGTGGTCGGCACGGTGGGCTCGCCCCGTTCGCGCATGGCGAAGATCTCCGCGGCGCGGGCCTTGAGCGCGGGCGCGTCGTCCACCGACAGCGCGAAGCGGGCGTTCGACGCGGTGTATTCGTGGGCGCAGTAGACGGTGGTGTCGTCCGGCAGGGCCGCCAGCCGCTGCAGGCTGGTCCACATCTGCTCCGCCGTGCCCTCGAACAGCCGCCCGCAGCCGAGCGCGAACAGGGTGTCGCCCACGAAGGCGATCCGGTCGGCTGCGTCGAAATAGGCGATGTGACCCAGGGTGTGGCCGCCCGTTTCGATGACGTCCAGGCGGGTCTCGCCCAGCATCACGACGTCGCCGCCCTTCACCTCGCGGTCGATGGGCGTGAGCTTGGTCACCTCGGCGGGTCCCACGACCGTGGCGCCGGTGGCCTTGACGATCTCGACGTTGCCGCCGGCGTGGTCGGGGTGCCAGTGGGTGTTGAGGATGACGTCGAGCGTCCAGCCCCGGGCCTTGAGCGCCGCCAGGATCGGGGCTGCTTCCGGGGTGTCGATGCAGGCGGTCTTCCCGCTCGCCTCGTCGTGGGCGAGGAAACCGTAGTTGTCCGAAAGGCAGGGGAACTGGTGAACGGTAAGCGGCATCTGGGCGGTCTCCGGCAAGCGGGACAAACTCCAAGCATCGCATTCGCGATGCTCGTTTCTTGCCTTCTTATCACGTCAGGCGAGGGCCTGACGTGATGGTCGACGCGATCTAGGCTGGCGCAAGGCCTTAGTCGAGCATAGCCATCGCCCCATGCGCCGCGACGTCCTGGATCTGCGACAGTTCTACGCCTCCGACCTGGGCCGGGCGGCGCGGGCCATGGTCGGCCGCAAGGTCATCGAGACCTGGGGCGACGCGCGCGGCCTGGACGTGCTGGCGCTGGGCTATGCGACGCCCTTCGTGGCCCCGGCGCGCTATGCGGCGCGCCGCGTGGTGGGCGCCATGCCCGCCCAGCAGGGCGTCGAGATCTGGCCGGCCGGCGAACGCAACCTGACGACGCTTGTGGGCGAGGACAGCCTGCCCTTCGCCAACGCCCTCTTCGACCGCATCCTGGTGGTGCACGGCATCGAGGAGAGTCCCGACCCCCTGGCCCTGCTGCGCGAGGTCTGGCGGGTGCTGGCGCCGTCCGGGCGGGTGGTGGTGGTGGTGGCCGCGCGCAACGGGCTTTGGGCCAACAGCGAAAAGACCCCCTTCGGCCATGGCCGGCCCTATAGCCGCGGCCAGCTCGCCGAACTGCTGCGCGAGGCGGAGCTGGAGCCCTCGGGCTGGACGCGCGCGCTCTATGTGCCGCCGCTGAACTGGCTGGCCGGCTGGGCCGAGGGGTTCGAGCAGACCGGCTCGCGCCTGTGGCCGGGATTTGCGGGACTCCTGCTGATGGAGGCGGTGAAGCAGACCTTCGCGGTCAAGCCCCGCGGCCACGCGGCCCGGGTGCGCCGCGCCCGGCCCCTGCTGGCCCCGGCGCCTGTTTCTCAGGCAGAGGGCGTGATCCCCCGGCGCGAGCTCTTGGAGGCGGGCGGGGAAGGCCTTAGCGTCACGATCCTGTCCAACGGAAGGCCCCAGCCATGAAGATGATCGTCGCGGTCATCAAGCCGAGCCGCCTCGATGCGGTGCTTGACGCGGTCACCGAGGCGGGCGCCTCGGGCATGACGGTCACCGAGGTGCGCGGCTACGGCCGCCAGCGCGGCAAGACCGAGGTCTACCGGGGCGCCGAGTACGAGGTGAAGCTCCTGCCCAAGGTGAAGCTGGAGATCGCCGTGCCCACCGACGCCGTCGACGCCGTGGTCGAGGCCATCACCCGGGCCGCCAACACCGGCAAGATCGGCGACGGCAAGGTCTTCGTGATGGACCTGGAGAGCGCGCTGCGCATCCGCACCGGCGACAAGGACGCCGCCGCCATCGCCGGCTAGGCTCGCGGCCGGGCCCGGCCGAAGGTCATCTCGCCGGCCACCCGGCATCCGGAGCGTTCCGGGCGGGCGCCGCATCGTGCGCCTGAGCGACGGCGGCAGCGCCACCGAGCAGATCCTTGAGATGATCCCCGGCGAAAGCTTCCGCTACCAGGTCTGGGGTTACACCACCGCCGCCGCGCGGCGACCGGTTTCCAGGGGTCCTCGGGCCGCTCGGCCGCTGGCTCCTGAAGGTGGTCTTCCTCGACCGCGCCTATGCGGTGCTGATGGCCGAGACGCTCAAGGCCATGAAGGCCAGCGCGGAGCGGACCGCCTAGCCCTCGGCATGGACCTCGCCAAACGCACTTGCCGAACGGGGTCGCGTCAAAGCGTCGCACATATAATGTCGGGTTCATAACTTACTGACAGACGAAACCCGCTAACAGCGGCCGACGCGAACGTGGCCAAGGCGCCTTTCAATGTCAGAGTTCACCCTTCAGTTCGGGTTCCGCGACGGCGCGCCGACGGCAGACGAGCCGATCGTGCTGAACGCGGCCACGCTGGACGAGGCGAAGGTGAACGCGGCCATGCTCTACGCCGGCGCGAGCTTCAAGGCTGTCCCGCCGACCAGCTTCAGGATCTTCCGTGACGGCGTGACCGAGGTCTATCGCTTCCCGGAAACCGATCAAGGCGCGACCGGTTAGGTCTTGGCGCGGCGCCGGGGCTTCGCCGCCGCCGTTTTCAGGGATTGGGGCTTCGGCAGGTCGACCTCCCCGAAGAGATTCTGCGGCACGGCGTCCGGCTCGCCGGTTGTGCGCCGGCTGAGCAGGAAGAGCGCGGTTTCCGAGCGCCAGTTCTCCAACAGGCCGTCGGGCCGGATCGGTCGCGCGGGCTTGCCGCCCGACAGGGCCGCGCAGGCGTCGACCCGCAGGTCCAACTCCCGGCAGAGGTCGGTGAAGTCCCTGAGCGTGCACAGGTGGATGTTGGGCGTCGACCACCAGGGGTCGGGAAGCGCGCGGGTCTCCGGCATCCGGCCGCGCGCCATCAGCGAGACCCGCATGCGCCAGTGGCCGAAGTTCGGCACCGAGACGATGGCCTGGTCGGCGATCCTCAACAGCTCCGACAGCACGTGCCGCGGGTCGCGCATCTGCTGCAGGGTCTTGCTGAGGATCGCATAGTCGAAGGCCCGGGTCGGGAAGTGGTCGAGGTCGCGGTCGCCGTCGCCCTGCACCACGGCCAGGCCCTTGGCGAGGCAGGCTGAGACCCCGGCCGGGCTGATCTCCAGCCCCTGGCCGTCCACATGCTTTTCACGGGTCAGGAGCTCCAGCAGCTCGCCGTCCTCGCAGCCCACGTCCAGCACCCGCGCGCCGGGGCGTACGAGCCTGAGGATCTCGGCGAAGTCCTCGCGCCCAGACTTGGGTCTTGGGGCCATGGTCTAAAGCCCCCGCGTCTGGGCGGCGGCGGTGAAGAAGCCGCGCAGCGCCGTGTCGAACTGCGGCTCGTCGAGGAAGAAGGCGTCGTGGCCCTTGTCGGTCTCGATCTCGGCGAAGCTGGCGCGGCACCCGGCGCCGTTCAGCGCGCGCACGATGTCGCGGCTTTCCGCCGTCGGATAGAGCCAGTCCGAGGAGAACGACAGCACGCAGAACCGCACGCCGCGCGCCTTGCGGAACGCCTCGGCCAGCACCCCGCCGTACTGGGCGGCCAGGTCGAAGTAGTCGAGCGCGCGGGTGATGTAGAGGTAGGAGTTGGCGTCGAAACGGTCGACGAAGCTGGTCCCCTGGTGGCGCAGGTAGCTCTCCACCTGGAAGTCGGCGTCGAAGCCCCACGAAAGGCCGTCGCGCTGCAGCTCGCGGCCGAACTTCCGCTGCAGGGCCGCCTCCGACAGATAGGTGATGTGGGCGGCCATGCGGGCCACGGCCAGGCCCTTTTCCGGGCGCACGCCTTGGCTCTCATAGGCCCCGGCCCGCCAGTCGGGATCGGCCATGATCGCCTGGCGGCCGACCTCGTGGAAGGCGATGTTCTGNNTCCGCCGCCCACTGCAGCACCTGCATGCCGCCCATGGAGCCGCCGACCACGGCGAACAGGGTCTCGATGCCCAGCGCCTCGATCAGCATGGCCTGGGCGCGGACCATGTCGGCGATGGTGATCACCGGGAAGGCCAGGCCATAGGGCTGGCCCGTCTTGGGATGGGTCGAGGCCGGGCCCGTCGAGCCCATGCAGCCGCCGATCACATTGGTGGCGATGATGAAATAGCGCTCCGGGTCGAGCGGCAGGCCCGGCCCGATCACACTGGTCCACCAGCCGGGCCGTCCCGTCACCGGATTGACCGAGCCGGCATGCTGGTCGCCGGTGAGCGCATGACAGACCAGGACGGCGTTGGTCTTGCCATCGTTCAGCCGGCCATAGGTCTTGTAGGCGACCTCCAGCGGCTCGAGCCTGGCGCCGGAGTCCAGGCGCAGAGCCTCGCCCGCCGGAAAGCGCCACACGCCGCCGCCGGTCTCGCTCGCAGGGCTGGGGTCGGCCTGGGCGTCCACGGCGGCCTTAGGACCGCCAAGCCCTTTGTCTGTCAATGGCGCCGCTCCTGCGTCGCGGCGGCTTCGCAGGCGGCGCGGGCGCGGCTATGACAGGGGATCGAGTGTCCCGATTCCGAAGTTCGCCAGTGTTTGCGACAAGCTTTGTCGAACTTCGGAATCGATAAGGACACTCGCAGGTCTAAGCTTTCCAGTGTGGCTGTTGGATTTGAAGTTCCCAACGGCGCGCGCGACAAACGGGGTGGGAACTTCAGATCCGCCACACTGGCGTGGAGCGTCGATGGACCGGCTGATCCTATTCCGCCATGGCAAGGCCGAACCGGAGTCCGCCAGCGGCGAGGACTTCGACCGCTGCCTCGCGCCCCGGGGCGTCCGCGAGTCCGTCGAGATGGGCGCCCACCTGGTCGAGATGGGTTTCCTACCGGACGTGGTGCTGGTCTCGCCGGCCATGCGCACGCGCGAGACCTGGGCGGCGATCGAGCCCAGCCTGCCCAAGGCCAAGGCGCGGTTCGAGAACGAACTCTACCACGCCGATTCCGGGGCGGTGCGCGCGGACGCCGAGCGCGCCGGCAAGGGCGTCGGCACGGTGATGGTGGTGGGCCACAATCCGGGCCTGCAGGAGCTGACCGTGCAACTCCTGACCGAGGGCGCGGCGCCGCCGTCGCTGATCGCCCGCGCGACGCGGCAGTTTCCGACCGCGGCGGTGGCGGTGTTCCTGTTCGACGGCAACGGACGGCCGCACTTCGACGGCCTGTTCTTTCCGCAACACGATCTGGGGCGCGGAGATTGAGGATCTACAAGATCCTGCCCCGCGCCGAATGGTCGGCCGCCCATGAGGTCGGGCGGTTCGCGGGCTCGGGCGTCGACCTGGCCGATGGCTACATTCACTTCTCCACCGCCGCCCAGGCGCAGGAAACGGCGCGGCGGCATTTCGCCGGCCTGGCCGATCTGGTGGTTCTGGAGGTGGAGGCCGACGACCTGGGCGAGGCCCTGCGCTGGGAGCCCTCGCGGGGCGGCGATCTCTTCCCGCACCTCCATGGGACGCTGAACGCCAGCCAGGTGCGCTACGTCACCGAGGCGGTGCTGGATCCGGACGGCGTGCCGGCGCTGGGGGCTCTGACGTGATCCTGCACGACCTGGCGACCGCCGTGCTGCGCCGGGTCGACGCCGAGGACGCCCACGGCCTGGCGATCCTCGCCCTGAAGCTGAAGCTGGGGCCCAAGGGGCCGAAGGACGACCCGATCCTGGCCACCGAACTGGCCGGCATTGCGCTGCCGAACCCGGTGGGCCTCGCGGCGGGGTTCGACAAGGACGCGGAGGTGTTCACCCCCATGCTGCGCGCCGGCTTCGGCTTCGTGGAGTGCGGAACGGTGACGCCCAGGCCGCAGGCGGGCAATGAGCGCCCGCGCCTGTTCCGGCTGCCCGAGGACCGGGCGGTGATCAACCGGATGGGGTTCAACAACCAGGGCCTGGAGGCCTTCGCCGGGCGGCTGGGGGCCCGCGGCGCCGGCGTGGTCGGCGCCAACATCGGGGCCAACAAGGACTCGGCCGATCGCATCGGCGACTACCTGACCGGGCTGAAATGGCTCTGGGGCCTGGCCTCCTATTTCACGATCAACGTGTCCTCGCCCAACACTCCGGGCCTCCGCGCCCTGCAGACCAAGGCGGCGCTGGAGGAACTGCTCGGGCGCCTGGCCGAGACGGGCGCGGCCCTGCCGCCGACGGGCGCCGCGCCGATGTTCCTGAAGGTCGCCCCGGACCTGGAGGACGGCGAGGTCGAGACCATCGTGGAGACCTGCGTGGCCAACGGCCTGGCGGGGATCATCGTCTCCAACACCACCGTCTCGCGTCCGCCGCTGGTCTCGGCGTCCAGCGACGAGGCGGGCGGGCTCTCCGGCGCGCCGCTGATGGGGCTTTCGACGCAGGTGCTGGGCCAGTTCGCGCAGGCCGCGGGCGGACGGCTGGCGCTGATCGGCGTGGGCGGGATCGCCTCGGGGGCGGACGCCTATGCGAAGATCCGCGCCGGCGCCTCAGCCGTCCAACTCTATTCGGCCCTGGTGTACGAGGGGCCCGGACTGGTCACCCGGATCAAACGCGACCTCGCCGCGCGGCTGCGCGCCGACGGCTTTGCTTCGGTCAGCGCCGCTGTGGGCGCACACTAGGCGCCTTGGCGGCGCAAAGGGGCCTGAGGCTTGCAGGGGCCCGGCCTCACGTTGCCGAAGTGGCCACGCTGGATTAACTCGAGAGGATCATGGCGGACGCCGCCCCTACGCCGCAGGAGCTTCCCAGGCCCAAGAGGCCCCGCTTCTTCTGGCCGGGCGGTCTTTCCGCGCGCCTGCTGACACTGACCGTCCTGTTCGTGGCCGGCGGCGGGGCGCTGGCCTTTCCGCCGGCGCTGGCGTCCTTCGAGCGGCAGTGGCTGCTCGAGCGGGTGCGCGGCGCCGAGACGGTCTCGCGCTTCGCCGACATCGCCAAGTCCAGCGTGGGCGGTCCGCAGCGCGAGCAGCTGTTGCGCGGGGCCGGCGTCGAATGGGTGGCCGTGCAGACCAAGGACGAGGGTCTGCACCTGGTCCTGCAGGGCAAGCGCAGCTCCCAGACGCCCTATTTCGTCGACCTGCGCAACGGGGCGCCGGCCGCCTGGCTGGCCGCGCCGGTTCAGACCTTGTTCGGCGGCTCCGGCCGCAGCGTCCGCGTCCGCGCCGAACCCAGATTCATCTCCGCCCAGTTCATCGAGGTGGTGGCCCCGGACGCCGAGCTGCGGCGTGAACTGCTGGCCTACCTGTGGCGGATGGTGGTGATCGTGGCCCTGGTCGCCTCGACGGCCGGCGTCCTGGTCTATCTGTCGCTGAACTTCTTCCTTGTCCGGCCCATGCAGCGGATCACCAACGCCATGGAGCGGTTCCGCGCCGATCCGGAGGACGCCGGGGCCGGCGTCCAGCTTTCCGGGCGCAGGGACGAGATCGGCCGCGCCGAGGCTGAACTCGACCGCATGCAGGCGGACCTGCGCGCCGCGCTGAGCAGCCGCGCGAGGCTGGCCGCGCTCGGCGAGGCGGTGGCCAAGATCAACCACGACCTGAAGAACATGCTGACCAGCGCCCAGATCGCCTCGGAGCGGCTGGCGGCGCTGAAGGACCCCAAGGTCAGCCAGGCCCTGCCGAGGCTCGAGCGCGCGCTCGACCGGGCGGTGAAGCTGGCCTCGGGGGTTCTGGCCTATGGCAAGACCCAGGAAGCCGCGCCGGAGCCGCGCGCGGTTCCGCTCGCCGCCGCCATCGAGTCCGCCGCCGAGGAGGCCCGGCTGGCCGAGCGCGGCATCGCCCTGTCGATCGGCGTCGCGGCGACCGATCAGGTGAACGCCGACCCCGACCAGCTGCACCGCATCCTGGCGAACCTCTTGCGCAACGCCCGCGAGGCCATCGAGCACCAGGAGGGCCGGCGCGCCAAGGGGCGCATCACCGTGAGCCTGACCCGGGCCGGGGAGGTGAGCCTCGTGCGGGTCACCGACAATGGGCCGGGCGTGCCTGAGCGGGTGCGCGAGCGGCTGTTCCAGCCCTTCGCGGGCTTTGGCCGGCCTGACAGCACGGGCTTGGGCCTGGCCATCGCCCGCGAGCTGGCCCAGGCCCACGGCGGCGACCTGACGCTGGCCGCCACCGGGCCGAAGGGCTCGACCTTCGAACTGCGCCTGCCGGGCGCGCCGCCGCCGGCTGCGCCGGTTCGGCGGAAGAGTGCGAAGAGTACGACCTGATTCCGCTCATCCCGGCGAAGGCCGGGACCCAGATGGAATAGCTCAGACGCGGGCTCGAAGACCTCAGCGGGAAACCAACCCACGTCAGCGCTTGGCGATCTGGGTCCCGGCCTTCGCCGGGATGAGCGGAGCCTAGTATCCCTTGGCCACGCCCTCGCGCCGGGGGTCGGCGCCGCCGCGCAGGCCGTTCGGGGTCATCTCGATCCCCTGCTCGCCGGACCCTTCGCCGAAGCCGCCGCCGCGGACGGTGACGCCCTTGGCGGCCAGGCCGGCGACCACGCCGGGCGGATAGCGGGCGGGTTCGGAGGCGTAGAGGGTGTCGAAGCCGATGAGGTTGGGCAGGTTGATCGCCTCCTGCACCGGCAGCTTCCAGGCCAGCAGACCCACCAGCACCTTCAGGTTGAAGGCGATGATCGACGGGCCGCCCGGCGAGCCGGCGCCGGCGACGAACCGGCCCTGCCTGTCCAGCACGATGGCCGGGGCCATGGACGAGCGCGGGCGCTTGCCGCCGGCCGGGGCGTTGGCCGCGGGCGCGCCGTCCGGGTCCTTACCCGTGAACGAGAAGTCGGTGAGCTGGTTGTTGAGGAAGAAGCCCCCGACCATCTTGCCGTCGCCGAAGATGCTCTCGACCGTCGTGGTCATGGAGACCGCGTCGCCGTCCTTGTCGACGATGACCAGGTGGGTGGTGCCGCCGGGCTCCTGGGTGCGGTCCGGCGCGCGGACGCTGGCGCCCGCTGGCTTGCCGGGGCCGGGCGGCGGGCCGGCCTTGTCCGGGTTGATCAGCCTGGCCCGCGCGTCGAGGTAGTCGGGGGCCAGCAGGCCCTCCATCGGCACGGAGACGAAGTCGGGGTCGCCGTAGTAGCGGTCGCGGTCGGCGTACATCAGCCGGCTCGCCTGGCTGAACAGGTACCAGCCCTGCACGTCGTTCCTGTGCTTGGCGATGTCGGTGCGCGCCAGGATGCCCAGGCCCTCCAGCACCGCCGGGCCGCCGGAGGGCGCCGGCGGGGTGCAGACGGTGTACGCGAGGAACGGCCGGCAGACCGCGGGTGTGGCCTTGGGCCTGTAGCTCGCCAGGTCCTTCAGGGTCATGGCGCTGGGGTAGGGACCCTCGTGCAGCTTGGCGATGATCTGCTCTGCGATGGGGCCTTCCAGGATCGCCTTGGGACCTTCCGCGGCGAGTCTGCGCAGGGTGGCGGCGTAGGCGGGGTTCTTCATCACCTCGCCGGCCTGGATCTTGGTCCCGTCGGGCTTGGTGAAATAGGCGACCGCGTCGGGCTGGCTGGCCTGGGGCGCGCGGGAGGCCGCGGCCGCGGCCATCCGGGCCGGCACATGGAAGCCGTCGGCGGCCAGGTGTTCGGCGTCCCCGAACAGATCCTTCCAGGCGAGCTTCCCATGCTGGCTCTGGGCCAGGTGGAGCATGGCGATGGCGCCGGGCACGCCCGCCGAGCGGCCGCCGACGATCGCCTGGCCCTTGGGCATCGGCTTGCCGTCCGGGCCGTAGAACAGCTCGGCCGTCGCGCCGGCCGGGGCGGTCTCGCGGCCGTTGTAGGCGGTCACCTTGCGGGTCTTGGCGTCGTAGAAGGTCATGAACGCGCCGCCGCCGAGGCCTGAGCTCTGCGGCTCCTCCAGCCCCAGCACCGCCTGGACGGCCACCGCGGCGTCGACGGCCGAGCCGCCGGCCTTCAGCACCTTCAGACCGGCGTCCACCGCATCCGGCTCCGCCGCGGCGACCATGGCCGTCGGGCCCCCCTTTGCCGGCGGCGCAGAAACGGCCGGTTGCGCCAGGACGGGCGGCGCGGCGCTCGCGGCGATCAGCGCGGCGAGACTTAAGGACAGGAGACGCTTGGAGAGGGTCACGTGACGGGGTGCTCCGGGGCGGCTGACAGGAAAGGGGCCACCTATAGCGGCGCCCACGCGTGGACAACAAACCTTCGGCCATGCGAGGTCGGTGGCCCATGGAGACTGAGCCTTCGCACGCCCGCCCCGGCGCCCGCAACCTGATCACCGACGTCCCGGGCCTGAAGGTGGGCCAGGCCCAGGATCCGGGCGTCCGCAGCGGCGTCACCGTGATCCTGCCCGACGACCGGGCGGTCTGCGCGGTCGATGTGCGCGGCGGCGCGCCCGGAACGCGGGAGACCGACGCGCTCGCGCCGGAAAACCTGGTGGAGGCGGTGGACGCGGTGGTGCTGTCGGGCGGGTCTGTCTACGGCCTGGCCGCCGCCGACGGGGTCGCCGCCTGGCTGGGCGCGCGGGGCAGAGGTTACGGGATGTCGGACATGCCCGGCGTCCCTGTCTCGCCGGTGGTTCCGGCCGCGATCCTCTTCGACCTGGCCAATGGCGGCGACAAGGCCTGGGGCGAGACCCCGCCCTATCGCGCGCTCGGCATGGCCGCCGTCGCCCAGGCCGCCGAGGCCTTCGACCTGGGCACGGCCGGCGCCGGCTGCGGAGCCAGGGCCGGCTCGCTGAAGGGCGGGATCGGCTCGGCCTCGATCATCGCGGGCGACGGGATCGCGGTGGGCGCGATTGTGGCGGTGAACAGCTTCGGCGCGGTCACCGCGCCCGGCGGGCGGACCTTCTGGGCGGCGCCCTTTGAGATCGGCGCGGAGTTCGGCGGCCTGGGNNCTGGCCCGCGCCATCCGGCCGGTCCACGCGCCCTTCGACGGCGACGTGGTCTTCGCCATCTCCACGGCCAGGCGGCCGATGCTTGCGGACGCGGACTACACGGTGGCGCGGCTGGGCTCGCTCGCCGCCGACTGCCTGGCGCGGGCGGTGGCGAGGGCGGTGTTCGAGGCGAGGCCCTGGCCGGGCGCCGAGATCGCCTGCTGGCGCGATCTTTCGGCCTAGGGTGAAAACCCAATCACTTTGTTGAATTTATTAGAGAACGTCACGGCCAGGCTTGTCCGGGCCACCCAAGACCACCGTGCTGGCAAGAGGTGATCCAGTGGCGCCGCAGTGCTCTCTCCTTCATCGCGGAGATCCTGGGTCGCCCGGACAAGCCGGGCGATGACGATCAAGGGGGAGATGATTGAGTCACCCTCCCACGCCGCCACGCTGCCGTCTTCGGCGCCTGAATAGGCATGTGGAGCCCACGGCCCGTCGCTGATAGCGTCACCCATCGCTGTTCGACGGGGAGGCTTTCGATGCGCAAGGGTCACAAACTCAGTCTGCTGGCAGGCGCCACGATCGTGGCGACCGCGGCCATCGCCCAGCCGGCCCAGAAGGTCACCGGCCCGATCGCGGTCTACTGGATGAGCGCCGCCACCCAGAGCGGGTTCGGCATGCCCGGCGCCGGCGGCGCCGGTGGCGGGCGGCCCTCGGCCAGCCAGCTCATGGCGATGATGAACGGCGGCGGCGGGGCGCAGCATACGCTCACCCTGCAGCTCGGCTCGTCCCAGGCGCCGCAGGGCGCGCCGCACGCCGAGCACCTGCCGCCGCCCGCGCTGGCCGCCGGAGACAGCCTGCCGCTGGTGACGCCCAAGCCTGTGGCGCAACCGGTCCGCGAGGAAGAACCACCCCCCGCGCTGCCGCGCGAGTACCAGAAGCCCAAGGGCAAGATGCTGATCTTCTGGGGCTGCGGCGAACACGCCAGGCCCGGCCAGCCGGTGGTGATCGACTTCTCCCAGATGACGCCGGAGAAGATGCAGGCCGGCCAGATGCCCGCCGGCATGGCGGCGCTCTCCCACATGATCGCAGCCCCGATGCGCCCGCCGTCGGCCAGCCGCAACAAGACCTATGGCGACTGGCCCAACGCGGAGGCCCGCACCAGCGTGTCGCCGCAGTCCTCGCTGGTGGGCGACCATGTGGTGCGCGGAGACTATAGCCCGGACATCAAGTTCGCCCTTCGCCAGGACCAGGACTTCCTGGGGCCGCTGACGCTGACCACCAACGCCAAGCTGCCCAGCGGGGCGGTGCAGCTGGGTTGGCCGAGCGTGCCGAACGCCCAGGCCTATGTGGCGAGCTTCATGGGCTCCGCCGGCCAGGACACCATCGTGATGTGGGTCTCCTCCGAGACCCAGGCGGCCGGCTTCGCCCTGCCCGACTACATCTCCAACGCCGAGCTCGCCAGGCTGGTGCAGGCCAGGACCCTGATGGGCGCCGACGCCACCAGCTGCGCGGTGCCGAAAGAGGCGGTGGACGCCGGCCGCCAGGGCCTGGTGCAGATGGTGGCCTACGGCCGCGAGGCGAACTTCGCTTGGCCGGAGCGCCCGAAGGACCCGAAGGTCCCCTGGAACATCGCCTGGGAGGTCAAGGTCCGCTACCGCTCGGCCACCGGCGGCATGCTCGGCATGGCCATGCCCGGCGCGGGCGGCGGACGCGGCCGCCCCGGCGGCTATCCCGGCCAGCAGCCCGGCGGCCCGGACGGCGACCGCGCCCAGGCGC